>CAZAON010000234.1:0-19838 GCA_964486655.1 uncultured Flavobacteriales bacterium | reverse complement strand
GATATTCCTATTTTTATCAGATAGCCATCAGCCTGGCAGCCATTGTTTACGGGTTAATCGGAATGTACTTTTTGCAAAAACTTTTAAGGCTTTATAAAGTTTCCGAAACCATCATCACCATTTTAATTTTCTCATTCGCTTTTTCAACCTCACTTTTCAATTATACTCTGTTTGAACCTTCCATGTCACATGTTTATTCATTTGCGTTTATAAATATGTTTTTATACAGGCTGAAATTATATTCCATAAATCCTCAAAAGAAATCTCTATTAGTTTTATCTTCATTATTAGCTTTGATTATTCTGATCAGACCGGTAAACGGAATTATCCTGCTTGTCTTACCGTTTATTGCAGGAAGCGCCAACAATTTCAAAAAAATAATTAATTCTATACTTGATTCGGGTTCGTCATTTCTTTTATCGCTTCTGATAATTATATGTATTGTTTCAATTCAACCATTGATTTACTATTTCCAGTCAGGCAGCTTTTACGCTTATTCATATGGCAATGAAAAACTGATCTTTAGCAGACCAGAAATATTGAATTATTTATTCAGCTACAGAAAAGGGTTATTCGTTTACACCCCTTTGCTTTTTATATCGATGTTCGGATTAATTCCACTCTTCAAACAAAATAAGTTTGAATTTTACGCCTTCCTGCTGATTTTCTTTTCGATAGCATACTTGCAGTCATGCTGGTGGATATGGTGGTATGGAGGCGGATTCGGATGCAGACCGTTCATAGAATTTTACGGACTGTTCGCTATACTACTGGCAATATTACTAATGTCTCTTAAAAATAATTTAGCAAAAATATTTACTTCGCTTTCAATAGCATTCTGTTTTTTATTATGCCAGGTTCAAACATACCAGTATCGTTACTTTTTTATTCATTGGGAAAAAATGGATAAGGAGCATTACTGGAGAATTTTTATGCGAATAGATCAGCTCGCAAAAAAAGAAAAAGAAGGAAATCCTAACAGAGATTTGTTGCAGTAGAAAAAGAATGGGCCAGAAGTCTCAGTCCGGGCCCGAATAAATTCATATCTTGTCTCTCTCTTTCTCTCTAATATCTAACGGCTAATGGCAAATGGCTAAAAGCCAACAGCTATTTCACCTTCTTCGCTTCATTCCAATAAACATCCATTTCCGCAAGCGTCATTTCTGAGAGAGACTTGCCTGATTTTTTCGCGGCTTCTTCGAGATAATTAAAACGATAGATGAATTTCTTATTGGTTCTTTCCAATGCCTCATCGGGATCGATTTTTTTAAATCGCGCGTAATTGATAAGACTGAATAATAAGTCGCCGAATTCCGCAACCGCTTCTTCCTGCGTTCCCTTCTCAGCAGCATGTTTGAATTCCTGCATCTCCTCCTCTACTTTCTCCCAAACCTGTTCGGGTTTTTCCCAGTCAAATCCAACTCCTCTTGCCTTTTCCTGAATACGCATCGACTTTACCAATGATGGCAGCGAACGCGGAACTCCATCCAACACCGAAGGATTTCCCTCTTTCAATTTCAATTTTTCCCAATTGCGTTTAACTTCTTCCTCATCGGCAACTTTCACATCACCGTAAATATGAGGATGACGGTAAATGAGCTTTTCGCATTGCGCATTTATGACTTCGGTTATATCAAAGGCATTTTTTTCGGAACCTATTTTTGCATAGAACAAAATATGCAATAAGATATCGCCAAGCTCTTTCTTAATTCCATTCAGATCATTATCTAAAATTGAGTCGGCCAACTCATAGGTTTCTTCTATCGTAAGATATCGCAGCGACTCGAGAGTTTGCTTCATATCCCATGGACATTGAGCCCTGAGCTCATCCATGATCGTCGCCAGTCGTTCGAATGCTTGTGCACGTTCTGTCATGGCGCTAAGATAGACTTTTGATACGAAAAGGTCAGAATATTGAAACTGGAATTATGGAATCTGGAATTGTGCAACCAGCCACTCTACCGTTCGATCACCATATTCCTCACTTGCTGAATAGACCCATTCTGAAGTCTTGCATAATAAAGTCCCGGAGCAAAATTCTCATTCTCGAACCAGACTTTATGAGTTCCTGTAGGATATTCTCCGTCAGCAAGTGTCTTTAAAATTCTACCTTCATTGTCAAATACCTGAACCAATGCATGTCCGCCGGCAGTTGTAAATGTAATGTAGGTGCTGGTTGTAAACGGATTCGGATAATTACTGATGAGATTGATTCCGGCATTTGCATTCAGGTCATGCAGGTTGGTCGGACTACAGGCTGAATTCTGAACAATTGGCAGAGTCTGGAAATTTTGCAAAAGAATACTGCTAAGATCTCCATTCGGAACACAGAACCAATCCTGTAAAACAGAAGCATAGACTGAACGAAAATCATATTGCATGGGAAGGTTATCACTGTTTGCAACGACAGGATCGATTACCGGATTACTACCGATTATTCCTGATTGCACATCTTTACCGAACACAAATAACGGTGCCGCTGCACCATGATCTGTTCCATCGCTTGAGTTTGATTTAATTCTTCTTCCAAATTCGGAGAAAGTCATTCCTAAAACCCTGTCTTCGATATTCAGGAAACTCACGTCATCCATAAAAGCGGTTATGGCTTCTGAAAGTTTTCCCAGCAGAACCGCATGAGTACCTGTTTCAGGAGAGCCGCTAACCACCTGTGATGAATGTGTATCAAAACCACCAAGATTTACCATATAAATCTTGGTCTTTAATCCGCCGGCAATCAATCGTGCAACAATTTTCAACTGATCGGCCAGACTGTTTGAACCGGCAGTCGGATACATGGATGATTGCTGAGTAATATTTGCGGCAGCGGCAGTGATTACAGTTGAATACTGATTAGATAACTGAGCGACCTGCCTGATGTATGTTAGTTCTTTGCCTGCATTAGTATTTGGAGCGGGATCCTGAACACCATTAATCAGATTGTAAAAATTAGTCGGATCAGATATTGCCATTCCCATGCTCGAGTTCGGTCCCTGGAGTGCTAATGAAACAGTTGAACCGATCTGAATGGAAAGCGGATCGGGCATTGTTGTATTCGGATAGCCTGTCGGAAAATTCGGGTACTCATATCCCAGGTATCTTCCACCCCATCCGGTAGCCAGAACCTGATTCGCGTCTGAACCAGTCAGCCAAATATCGGTTGATCTGAAATGAGAAAAATTCGGTGACGGATAACCGACAGATTGAATAATATTAACCTTTCCATTGTTAAATAATTGTTGCATTCCTGTCATTGAAGGATGCAATGCAGTGGCAGCATATCCATTCAATGAAAGCGCTGAAGTATCGGGGATCAGAATATTCTGTCTTGCAACTGCAAGGTTTACATATTGATCAATCGGGATAACAGTGTTTAGTCCGTCATTACCTCCATTCAGTTGAATCAATACTAATACATGATCATTCAACGTTGCCGAGGTTAATGCCTGCATTAACGGAGAACCAGCGAAGGCTCTGAATGAAAATCCGTTCATCAATGAAGGCAATAAGGTATAGGGAACTGTTCTGCGGAAAAAGTCTCTTCTTTTCATTATGGCGGATTATGAAAGTTGATATTCAGACAGAGCCATTATATACTTATAAAAACTCTGAAGTCTTGTTTTAACAATGTTGTAATACGTGGTGTTTGTCGGATCATTAAAATAATCGTCCCATGCATTACTCCAGTAATAATTTGATGTCTGTCCCGAAAGAAGTATAGAAAGCAGATAAGCCTCAATACCCGGACTCGAGTCTATTGCAAAATGAATGGATAATACTTCAGCAATCAGGGCAAGAGGATCAGACGGATTTGAAAGCGTTTCCGTGTAGGCAACAACATCGATTTTCATTGTCTGTCCAAAGTATGTATATCCGTTTACGGCCATACGGTCGGTAAACTGGTTGCGCTTTGGCAGCGAATCGGAGTTTATCCACAACTCATGAAACGAAGGTTCCTGATAATATGGAGGAAGACCGGCAACACTTGGAGGATCGCCGAGATCGAGCTGCATTCCCGATGCTGTTGTTCTTATTTTACTCCAGGCGGAATATTGTGCAACGACATCCGTATTGTCAGGGTAAACAACACCAAACTCACGCGACATGCCGACAGCAAAATCAATAGGTGATTTAATCAGGCAAGCTCTGTTAAGAACGTCGAAGAAATGTTCGCTTTTAAACAAGGCGGAAAGAACGGGAATAATGTCATAATTATTACTCCTGAAAATCGCGGCGAGGGGTTGAATTACATTTTGTTCAGCCGCCGCATCGATTTCATAATAGACAAACCAGCGATAAAGCTTACGGCAAATGAATTCGGCCACTTCATTACGCGCAAAAATCATATTCAGCAAATCATCAATTTCATTAGCGCCGGCTGCTCCGGATTGACCGATGATTGTTGTATTTCCATACCAGGAAGAAAAAACTTTGTTTGACGAATCGTGACGGCTTGAAACGAAATACGAATTGTAACCATTTGCCGAAGTTCCATCCGTTAAAATGTCATTTCTCCATCCGCTCAAAACCCTCGCCCCTTCCCTGACATCATCTTCTGTATACATTGGATTTCCTGAACTGTCTTTACCTATAGTAAAAAGCTCCTGCAATTCTCTTGAGTAATTTTCATTCGGCGCAGAAGCTTTATTCTGATCACCATTCAGATAACGCAACATGCCACTGTTAACCGTTATTTCTTTGGTAAGAGTTTTAAAATTCAATAAAGAGTGATCGCGTATTAACTGATTGTATTTATAAATATATGTGCCTATTTGAACCGTATCAAACTCAATCACAAAATGGTTACACCAGAATAAAACCATCTTCTCCCTCAGGCTGCGCGGCTGATTCAGCATTTGTGAAATCCACCATGATTTGAGGCTAGACTTTCTCACCGAAAAAGTATAAACAGTACCATTGTTTGTATCAGGCGTTCCCGGCCATGGCATCCCGGCAGCACATTCAGGATCTGTCAGTAAGTTGCTGTAGTTGTTAACCGGTGGTGCAGGCTGAACATATGGCGGGTGATTCATTAATTCCAATAATGTATCAACTGAATCACTCATACCAAGTCCGAGAAAATAATCCATATCTGACTTGGTAGAACCAAACATGGTCCGTTTCAGTAAATGCTTTACTTCAGACAAAGACCAGGACCCTGAATATGGAGTAAGGCCTGAAGAAGTCCTGTCTACAGAATCAAATGTCTGCCGTTGGTTATTTTGAGGACGTGTAATGGTTAGTAATTCTCGCCTGTTCATGCGTGGTGTTTTTAAGTGGACTAAATATAGTATAAAAGGTTTAATATATTATAGACAATAAACTAAGATTTACAGATACGCCTGTAAATACAAACGCTTCAGAAGATCGGGGTATAAATAAAAATGGTCATCCGCCCCCTACGAATGACCATTTTATTGTTGATCAGAAAACCTGTTAATTTAATTTATATGGGACGATCATCTGGAATTCCGGAATACGAACATAGAACTGCTTTTTATCAATCAATCGTTCCATAAGATACGTTCCGTACATTTTTCCAATCTCCGAATCCAGATTACATCCTGAAACATATTGATAGCTTTCACCCGTACCAATAATAGGCTGTTCGCCAACAACTCCATCACCTTCTACTTCGCGGTTTGTACCATTTGAATCAATGATAAACCAATGTCTTCTCGACAAACGCAATGAATAATCACTGTTGTTTGTAATAGTAATCCTGTAAGCAAAAATATGCTGACTAAGTTGAATGTTGCTCTGGTCGGGGCGATAAAATACCTCGACACTCACTTTGACTCCTGAAGTAACCTGTGTAATCATGTAAAATTTTTCTCGATCCTCAAATATATCAAAGCAATTGATATTTCAATAAAAATTTTTGATGAACGGGTACATTGAATCGGTAAATAGGCAATAGTAATGAGCCATTAATATTGAGAAATTGCTCTGGAAAAGGCCAACACAGGCATTCCTCCGCCTAAACTTCAAAATCTTGACAAAAAAATGATAATCAGTAGTCCGATTAATCGGCAAAAGAGGACAATTGTTCGAATACTTCTTCCCACTCCTTTGTCTTATCCTTTAACTTATTGGATGATAAATTAAATGCATCAAGCGTTGATTGAAATACGCTAGGATCAGTATAAACCACCGGATCAGCAAGCTTCTTCTCCAACTGCTCCTTTTCAACATTCAGCTTCTTTAAATCATCTTCTATTTGCTGAAATCTTGTTGTTAGCTTTTTCTTTAGCTTGCTTTGCTCATCATTACCGGGCTTATTGCCGGGATTCTTCGCTTCCTTTTTCTGTTTCTCCTTATCCTGCTTTTCTTTTATCTGAAGATTTCTTTGTTCCGCTTTTTCGAGATTCTTTTTTTGTTCAAGCGAATATTCGTACTCATCATATGGCCCCGGATACTCTTTTACCTGGTGGTCTTCCAGCCACCAGATTTTATTGGCAACCTCCGAAAGAAAATACCTGTCATGCGATACGATAATGAAAGTACCCTCATACTCTTTCAGAACCTGAATCAGGATTCCGACCGATTGCATATCCAGGTGATTCGTTGGCTCATCGAGAATCAGAAAGTTGGCTTTACTCAACATCGTTTTTGCCAATGCTACTCTTGACTTTTCACCACCCGATAAAACTCTGATCTTTTTAAATACTTCATCACCGCTGAATAAAAATGCTCCAAGCACCGTTCGCAATTCCACCTCTTTCTTATCCGGAGCACTATGCATCAACTCAGTCAGCAAGTCATTGTTTAAATCCAGTGCCTCCAGCTGATGCTGTGCATAAAAAGAAGTAATGACATTATGGGTCATTTCCTTTGTTCCGTCGTATGGTTCAGATCCGAATATCATTCTCAGCAATGTAGACTTTCCCCTTCCATTCGCACCAATAAGTGCAATCTTATCGCCTCTCAAAATTTTGGATTCCGTATTTTTTAAAATGTTAAGCGGACCATAACTCTTATCTTTTATGTGCAGATGAGAGATCAATTTTCCCGGTTGCTTATCGATCTGAAAACGGATATTAATGTCAGGAG
The DNA here is from genome assembly GCA_964486655.1 of uncultured Flavobacteriales bacterium. Taxonomy (GTDB): domain Bacteria; phylum Bacteroidota; class Bacteroidia; order AKYH767-A; family 2013-40CM-41-45; genus JADKIH01. The sequence continues at coordinate 12,788 of CAZAON010000234.1, read as the reverse complement.
TTCCGCTCTCAACATCTTCAATCTTCTCGAGTTTGTCCAGCTTTTTAATTCTCGACTGAGCCATGGTAGCTTTAGATGCCTTTGCCCTGAAACGATCAATTAACTTTTCCTGCTCCTTGATAAACTTCTGCTGATTCTTAAACTGGGCCCTTTGCAGGTCCTCCCTGCCTTCTTTCTCGGCCAGATAAAATGTGTAGTTGCCATTGTAAACTGTAATCTTCTGGCTGGATACTTCAGCTATTTTCGTAACAACATTATCAAGAAAATACCGGTCATGAGATACGATCACAACGGTTCCTTTATAATCTTTCAGATATTGCTCTATCCACTTAATCGAGGGCAAGTCGAGGTGGTTTGTCGGCTCATCCAGCAAAAGCAGGTCGGGGCTTCGTAACATCATCTGAGCTAACATTACTCTCATTCGCCAACCTCCTGAAAACTGATCGAGCGGACGATTCAGATCCTCGGTTGAAAATCCCAAACCTTCCAGTAAAGACTCTGCCTTAGGGCGCAGGTTGTAACCATCAGCCGCTTCAAACAAAACCTGCTTATCATGAAGTTCGTGCAATATCTCTTCACTATGATCATGCTCCATTTTTTCCAGCAGGAGGTTTATCTCCTCCTCAAGTTTCAATGTTTCTGCGAATGCCTGCATGGCGACATGAAGAATTGAATCGCTGCTGCTAAAGCTAAGAAGATCCTGATTCAGGAAGCCGATCGAAAGATTTTTAATCTTGCTGATCTCACCCGATTCTAATTGATATTCTCCATTGATAATACGAAGTAAGGTCGACTTTCCCGTACCGTTCAATCCGACTAAGCCAATCTTCTCACCCGGATTGATTTGCCATGTTGCATTCTTATAAAGGTATCTCCCTCCAAACTCAAAATAAATATTGTTGACCGTAAGCATTTTGCAAAAGTCACAATTCACACCAACTAAACCAAAAATGTGGATATTGATTTTGACATTTCCTGCCAATTATTCAAACATTTCTTACTTTCGAAACTTCAAATACAATCAATTCACCTTAAAACAACGTTTATCATGGGATTAATATCAGAGTTTAAAGATTTTATTAATCGTGGGAATGTAGTCGACCTCGCAGTGGGTGTGGTAATCGGCGGAGCATTCGGAAAAATTGTGACATCGCTCGTAAACGATATCATAATGCCACCTATCGGCTTGGTGCTCAATGGCGTGAACTTCAAAGACATCGTTATTACCCTGAAAGAAGCCTCCGTTGATGCCGCCGGAAAAGCTATTCCGGCCGTTACTATCAATATAGGCAACTTTATTCAGGTATTAATTGAATTTACCATTGTTGCTTTTGCCATTTTCATGATCGTAAAAGTCATCAACCAAATGCGCAAGAAACAAGAAGCAGCAGCGCCTCCTCCTGCGCCTGCACAGGATATTGTCTTACTCTCAGAAATCCGTGATTTATTAAAGAAATAATTGAAAACCATTATATGAAAAAACTAAACTATCTTTTAATATCAGGTTTAATACTCCTTTCGAATTATAGTTCTGCACAAACTACTCCGGCTGATCAGGATACATCATGGAAAAAAGGCGGATTCATTGGTGTCGCTTTCAGCCAGGTAAACCTGTCGAACTGGGCTCAGGGAGGCGAAAATTCAATGTCACTTGCCGGAAACGGAATCGTTTTTGCCAACTATGCAAAAGAGAAGATTGAATGGGCAAATGATTTGACACTGAATTATGCAGTCGTCAGATCCGGTAAAGATTATACTAAAAGTGATGATCGTATCGAATTGAATTCAAAACTTGGAAAGAAGCTTGGAGAAAGTAAGTGGCTGTTTAGTTTTTTGATGAACTTTAAAACACAGTTAGGTCCGGGTTACAATTACCCCAACGACTCTGTTAAAATCTCTGATATTTTTTCTCCGGCCTATCTTACGCTCTCAGCCGGATTTACCTGGAAGCCTGTTGATTATTTCGAAGTCATGATTTCTCCTGCTACAGGGAAATTTACTTTTGTAAATGATCCGTTTTTATCAGATATCGGCGCTTATGGAGTAGATACTGGAAAAACTTTTCGTAGTGAATTCGGAGCATATTTAAATTTAAGATTCAAAAAGGATATCATCAAAAATGTAAACTTATTATCGAAGCTTGAACTATTCAATAATTATTCCGACAAGAATAAAGACAATGCGAGCAAAGTGGATGTGTTCTGGGATTCATATCTGAATATGAAGATTAATGACTTCCTGACTGCTTCATTGAACTTCCTAGTAATTTACGATGCAAACGTCGTTGAGAAAACTCAGTTGAAAGAAATGTTCGGCGTTGGATTGGGATATAAGTTCGGCTACATTCCGCCAGAAAAGAAATGAAATATGTTTTACTTGCATTGGGTGGTGCCGCAGGAACTTTACTGCGGTATTACCTGATCAACTCTATTCAAAGCAATTCCTCGCAATTTCCCTGGGGAACTTTTTCGGTAAACCTGATTGGCTCTTTGGTAATTGGACTAATAGCCGGACTATGGATTGGTCAGACTATTTCTGATGAATGGAGATTATTTGTTTTTGCAGGATTGCTTGGAGGATTCACCACATTTTCGAGTCTGGCAATCGAAACCATTTATCTCATGAGATCCGGTCAACTATTATTAGCCGTTGTTTATATGGTAACAACGAATCTGGCCGGATTATTACTCGCACTAGGCGGTTTTCTACTTTCGAGAAAAATATTGATACAACAGTTTTAAGTCCGCAATCAACATATCCATTTGATAAGTCAGTTTAATTAAAGTAAAAGATTTACATTCTGCGCTTACCTTAGCGGGATGAGCCTTTTGGCGAAAATATATCACACTTTCGTTTTTCTAACATTCATCGGTTGCAGCTTACAAGCTCAACAGTATAATGCTGTAAAAACATTTTCAGATTTTGAAAGCGGAATAACATCATTAACAAAAGATCCCTCATTAAAATATCTGATTGCCGGCGATTCAAAAGGAAATCTTTATTTCCGCGACATTGTAAGCGGTGAATTGATCCGTAAGATTTCCGCTCATGGTGCACCAATCAGACAGCTGCAGTTTAATTCGACAGGCAACCTGCTTATCTCGGCTACAAATGATGGTGAAATAAAAATATTTGATTTCGCGAAAGACAAAATCGTTCAAAGCATTTTTTCACCGGGATATTCGGGAATAAATTTTGTTCTGTTCTCAATTGCCGACGGATTCATTTACTTCAATGGAGCAAAAACGCTTTATAAAACAAGATCTGATCTGACCCAGGCGGTTGTTCCATTGGTTACAGAAAAGGATACAATTTTTGATGCCGTTATAACTTCTGATCGTAATTCTTTAATTTATTCTACCGGGAATACCTTAAAAGTAATAAATACCAGAAATGATATTCCGCGTCAGGAATTTACTTCAGGAACTTCGAAAATAAGACGAATCGCGCTCGTAAAAGATACATTACTTGCAACATGGAGCGATGATGGAACAATCATGTTCTGGCATTATAATCTTGGGCAAATCGATGCGAATCCAAGCTTCTTTCTAAAAGCGGGGAAACCCACTGCCATGAATTTTTCACCCGATGGAAAATATATGACTACCGGTGAGATCGGCAACTGGGCGAGAGTATGGAAACCAATGGAAAGAAATATTCAACAGGAATTATTTTCTCATACTGCATCGGTAACTTCAACAATATTCGGATTGTCTAAAGATGTTGTTTACACAGGCAGTCTGGATAAGAGTTTAATTCAATGGAGATTCGGTGAGCCGCCGCCCGAGCCGGTCAAGCCTGTCGTTCAGGCTCCGGTTCAACCGGAAATTAAGAAAGTTGAAGAAGTTAAACCTCCTGTAGTTGTTAATAAAGATGTGATTATGACGGCAGGTAACATTCCGGAATATATCACGGGACGAAAAGTACTTTCTACAATGAAGGTTGAAATTGATAAGCCTTCACTCAATGTTTATGTTTATGACAATTCATATGTAGACGGAGACACGATGTCGCTGTTCTTCAACGGAACCTGGATACTTGATCATTATGGTGTTACCAAGAAAAAACAATTGATTGAACTTAACTTTGTTCCTAATACGAACAACTATCTGGTACTCTTTGCGAACAATATGGGTAAGAGTCCGCCCAACACCGCAGCCATTGAATTTGACGATGGCAGAACAGTTCGCTTTTTCAAATTGTCGTCCGATTTAAAGACATGCAGTGCAATTAATTTTTTTTACAAGCAATAACTATTTGTAAAAGGTTAGTTTTCAATGCCATCCATTGATTCACCTGACAATTACAGATGCTCGAAAAAAAGCACTATTTTCACGCCTCTAAATCAAACCCACTAATATGAAAAGAACATTTACTTTAATTACCTTATTTCTTATTGTCAATATCAGTCAATCACTTGCGCAGGCTTGGCAAGCAATGGCGAGCGGACTGGGTGCTTCTACAGAAGAAGTAAAAACAGTTGCCGTTGATCCGAATGGAAAAATCTACGTTGGAGGAACCTTTACAAATGTGAATGGTTCTATAAGTTATTTAGCTACATGGACAGGCAGTGCATGGGCAGCAGTTGGTGGCGGTGTCAACGGACCGGTATACTCAATTGGAATCAAAACGGCTTCAGATATATATATTGGTGGTCAGTTTACTGATGCGGGCGGTGTTACCGTAAGCAACATAGCACGCTGGAATGGTAGTGCATGGAGTGCTGTTGGTGATGGATTTAACAACAAGGTGCTATGTGTTTATACTCCGGGATCAGGAATTGTTTATGCCGGTGGCGAATTCAGTCTTTCAGGATCAACTGCTGTTTCTCACATTGCAAAACTTCAGGCCGGTGTTTGGGTAGCAATGGGTAGTGGTGTTCCGGCGAATGTCAATGCAATCGTTGAACACAGTGGCAGCGTTTATGCCGGCTGTGATCAAAGCAGTGGCCCGGTATTGAAATATGACGGATCAAGTGCATGGACAGTTGTATCGGGACTTTCAAGCGGTAAAGTTTCTGCACTTGCAAGTTTCGGTGGATTTCTATACGCCGGAGGTACTTTTACCTCTCCTACACCGGCATGTGCAAAATGGGATGGTACAACATGGAATACAATCGTGACAAACTTTAGCTTCGGTCAAAGAGTAAATGTACTTTATACCCGTACAGACGCTCTTTATATTGGAGGTAACTTTACAGGAGTAGGCCTTTCGCCTCAGCCAAATTATATTGCGAGAATTGCCGCATCCAATCAGCCTATCAAAGGATTCACCATTTCGTCTGAATTGACTAGCGGAGAAGTATTTGCCATTGGTAAATCCGCAGGATATGTTGTTGCGGGTGGAAAGTTCGCGACTCCAACTTCACCGGTAACAAATAATATCAGCATTACATCTACAACTATTGATGTTAACGAATTAAGTAACCTTGTTGTTGATCAGACCCTCTACCCTAATCCGGCACATGGAAAAACAACCCTTACAATCAACACTGTTTCTCCTTTTAATAAGCCTGAGCTTAAAATATTTGATGTTCAGTCTAAACTAATTCAGACCGAAATTCAAAGTGTGGTTGAGAATAACAGAATTACATACAATATTGACTTAGCGACAGTTCCTGCGGGTCATTATTATTATGTTTTACTTGAAGATGGCCAGCCTGTAACTTCAAACATCTTCATCGTTGAATAACAAAATAATTTTTTAAAAAAAAAGAAGGCTGGCTGAAAATGTCAGCCTTCTTTATTTATATTGTAGTATTATTATTTCTGATGAGATACGCCATCATAGACATTGAAACTACCGGCCCAAATCCCGCCAAAGACAGGATCATGGAAATTGCCATTTATGTCCATGATGGCAGCAGAATCATCGACAGTTTCGCCACTCTGATTAATCCTGAATGCCATATTCCGCCTTTTATTTCAAGGCTTACCGGAATAGACAGTTCCATGCTGGAAAATGCGCCAAAATTTTATGAAGTAGCGAAACAAATTGTTCAGGTGACTGATGGAGCAGTTTTCGTTGCTCATAACGCACCATTCGATTATAACTTTACCCGTAGTGAATTCAAATCACTCGGATTCAATTATTCGAAAGATTATTTATGCACATTAAGGCTTAGCCGAAAACTTCTTCCCGGTTTTACTACTTATGGTCTGGGTAAATTATGCAAACAACTTAACATTGAAATTGAAAACCGTCACCGTGCAGGCGGTGATGCACTTGCCACAGTGAAGCTTTTCGAGATCTTGTTGCAAAAAAATCAGCAACTGAATGTTTTCGATGAATTTCTGCAAAACGACTACCTCAATTTTCGCTTTCCACCAGGTTTCGATAAAAAGATACTCGACAGGATTCCCGACGATTGCGGAGTCTATTACATGCATAACGAACAGGGAAAAATTATTTACATCGGCAAGAGTAAAAATATTCGCAGCCGGGTATTAAGTCATTTCAGTAATAAGCAATCGCGAAAAGCAATTGAACTTAGAAATGCAATAAGCGACATAAGCTTTGAACTAACCGGAAACGAACTTGTAGCCCTTTTACTTGAATCGGAGGAAATAAAAAAATGGCAACCGCTTTTTAACCGGGCACAGCGAAGAACGGTTTCTAATTATGGAATTTATCTTTCCGAAACCGAATCGGGTTACTTAAAACTTTCCATCGAAAAAGAAAAATCAGACAAAGAGCCGGTTGTAATGGCGACTTCACATAACCATGCCGTTCAATTAATGTCAAAACTGATTGAAAAACATTCTCTGTGTCAGAAATATTGCGAACAGGATATTAGCGGAACCTGTTTTAATTATCTCGTAAAATTGTGCAAAGGCGCATGTGTTGGCAAAGAATCAGCCGAAGCTTACAATAAACGTGTAAGGAAAGCCATTGCAACTATGAAGTTCAAACATCAGAACTTTCTAATCATCGGCGAGGGCAGAACTACTGATGAAAAATCTGTCATCCATATTGAAAAAGGCAGGTATCGCGGGTACGGATATTTTACTCCCGAATTCACCCCGGCCGAACCAAATTCATTAATTGATGTCGTGGTCTCCAGACAGGATAACCGCGACGTGCAAAAAATTCTTCGTCAGTCATTAAGAAAAATTCCGGAGAACTGTCTCCTTCCCTACTAAATGTGATGAGAATCATTCGTTCAATTCAAATTCCAGCCCTTGTCATTCTATGTCTGCTCTCATGGAATTTTATCTTAACCGACTTTTTTCAATTTAGCCTGAACGATTTAAAAAACAACAATGTAAACTTTGAAGTATTCCGTAAAAACAAAGCAACAGCGGTTATTTATTTGCTGAGTGATTGTCCCGCATCAGAAAGTTATACTCTTACTTTAAATAAAATTGCAAAGAAGTATGAAAAATATGGCATCGGAATGATTGGAATTTTTCCGGGTAAATATTCGACCGACGATGAACTATTGCAATTCCAGAAAAAATATAAGGTCACATTTCCTTTATTGAAAGATCCTGAAATGATTCTCGGAAAATATCTGAATGCTAAAATCGCTCCGGGCTGTTTTGTGATTGATAACAATTCAAAAATTGTATACAAAGGACGAATTGATAACTGGCTATTTGCAACGGGTAAAAAGCGAACTAATATTACCGAAAATAATCTGGATGACGCACTGAAAGCAATTGTCGATAATACTCCTGTTAAAATAAAAGAAACAAGTCCAATTGGTTGTATCATTGAAAATGAATAAGAGTTCTTTCACACTCATTTCAGTCTTTTTTACTTGTCTGAATTTTCTGTCATGCACTGACAAGAGGCAAAATGCAGCCGAAGAACAAATCACTTACAAACAAGTTGCACCCATCATTTATAAAAACTGCAGTCCGTGCCATAGACCCGGTTCCGGCGCTCCATTCGACCTGATCAGCTATGAAGACGTTAAACGTCATTTGCATACGGTGCAGATTTCAATCAATGAGCGTCTTATGCCTCCCTGGCCGGCTGATACGGCATACAGTCACTTCAAAGGAGAAAAAGTACTTCTGCAAAATGAGATCGATCTCATTAACAAATGGATTGATCTGGGTGCTCAAAAAGGAAATGATGCTATCCCTTCTCCGCCTGATTTCAATGTGAAAAGTTTAATCGGAAAACCCGATCTCGTTCTGACCATGAAAACATTCAGAATTGCAGGAGACAACAAGGATAAATTCATCATGCTCAAAATTCCGTTTGAATTAAAATCAGACACTTTTATCAAGACGATTGAAATTGTTCCCGGAAATAAAAAACTCGTTCATCACATAAACGCTCACCTCGTTCAATATGACGACGGAAAAAAAAGTGATCAATCGGAAGGTGTTCCCTTTGTGGATACGGAAAAATCGGATAAGCTGCATGCATACGATAAGCTGGGTCTGGCAAATGACGATGGAAGCTATCCCCTTCTTACTCCTTCTGTCGCTAATTACCTTCCGGGTGTCGAAACGTCATTGTACCCGGAAGGGATGGGCGGCTACCGCGTGAAAAAGAAAAGCGCCCTTTTACTGGATAACATACATTACGGACCAAGTCCGGTCGACACCAGTGATGAAACCAGTTTCAATATTTTCTTCAGTCCCGAACCTCCGGCGAGACCTTTAAAAGAGTTTATTCTGGGCACGAGCGGAATTTCACCCGTTGAACCGGTTTTGGTAATTCCACCCGATTCAGTCAAAAAATTCTTTGTACGATACATCGTTCCGGAAGACATATCACTGGTTACAATTAATCCGCACATGCATCTGCTCGGAAGTTCCTTCAAATCGTATGCACTGGTGCCGGATGGGGACACCATAAATCTTATTCATATTCCGCGCTGGGATTTCCGATGGCAATATTTCTATACTTTTAATAATGTATTAAAAATACCTGCCGGCTCTGTTATGGTTGTTGAAGGAGTTTACGATAATACAGCCAATAATCCGCTGAATCCCTTTAACCCTCCACGAACTGTAAGTGAAAGAGAAGGAAGCATGCGCACGACGGACGAAATGTTTCAGTTAATTTGCACATATATGCCCTACAGACCGGGCGATGAAAATATTAGTCTGAAATAGTTTTGTGATAGATAAGTCTAAATGAAATACTTTAATATTAAGCTGCGTAATTACAACAAAGAATCATGAACTATCGAATAATTATTCCCACTACCAATGAAGAACTGGAAAAGTACTACCATCTTCGATATGAAATTTTACGAAAGCGCTGGAGTCAGGAAGAAAGTTCTACAAAAGACGAAAAAGAAAATGCATCAATTCATGTAATGATGGTTGATGAAGAAAATAATGCTATCGCAACCGGCAGACTTCAGATAAATTCAGATTCGGAAGGCCAGATCAGATCAATGGCTGTCAAAGATGAATTCCAAAACCGTGGCCTCGGCAGTCTTATAATAAAATATTTAGAAAAAGAAGCTGCGAATAGAAATCTTAAACTTCTAACCCTCGATGCCCGTGAAAACGCCGTTAACTTCTACATAAAAAACGGATACAAAGTCGATGGTGAATCGTATGTTTTGTTTGGGGTAATTCCGCATTTTAAGATGTCGAAGGATATTAGCTTTTAGCTATTCGATCTCAAAGCTCATATCTCAAAGCTATCGGCTAAGGGATAAAGGCTAACTGCTACAGCTCACGACTTCTTCAACGTAAACGCAAACGTTGTCCCGATACCATAAGTACTTCTGACATTTATAGTTTGCTTATGGGCTTCCAGAATGTGCTTGACAATTGATAATCCAAGTCCGGTTCCGCCCTGTTCTCTCGAACGACTCTTGTCCACGCGGTAAAATCTTTCAAACACACGCGAAATATGTTGCGGCTCGATGCCAATACCATTATCGGTAACTTCAACTAAAATATTTTCATCCATATCGTAAAATCCGATCATGGTTGTACCGTCTCTACGTCCATATTTAATGGAATTAGTGATGAGGTTACTAATTACCTGCCTGATTCTCTCCTTATCGGCATAAACAAAAAATGGTTTATCACTCCCTTCTTTGAATCCCATCTTTATATTCAGTTCAGCTGCACGAAATTCAGATGTTTCGAAAACATCCTGAACTAATTCATGAATATCAAAAGTGCGCTGATCTAAAATCAATTCACCGCTTTCATGTTTTGAAATCGCTTCAAGATCATCAACGATCAAACAAAGGCGTTCAACGGATCTTGCGGCCCTTTCGAGGTAATTTTTATTTACCTGGGGATCATCCATGGCACCATCCAACAAAGTATGAATGTACCCCTGAATGTTAAACAATGGAGTTTTTAATTCGTGAGAAACATTTCCCAAAAATTCTTTTCGAAAATTTTCCATTTTAATTAATGCTTCGATTTCCTCAGTTCGTTTTTGCTGCCACTCTTCTACTTCCTGTCCGACATTCGCAAGTATATCTGTGTTAGTTGAAATTTTCTCAAGCGCTTTTTCCTTCGAATCTTTATAACTTGAAATTGTCTTATAAATAAGTTTAATCTTCCGGTAAATAAAAATTCTTAAAATGTAATTAAAGATCAGGTAACAGCTCAGAAAACTTATGACAAACAGTAAAGACTGCGGTAACAGCGCCGGGGGATCCGGATCTATCAGATTGCCGGCTACAAATAAAATGATTGTAACAAATGTGGCGGCACCTAATGAAAGTTGATTGGGAGTGGGGTTTTTAACCGCCGGCAGTTTTATTCCTTCTGTCACTAATTAGCTTTTAAAAATCAAATTTATAACCAATTCCCTTAACAGTACGAATTAATTCTTCTCCTAATTTCTCTCTCAGCTTGCGTATATGAACATCAATTGTACGGTCTCCGACAACAACGTCCTCTCCCCAGACTTTATCCAGTATCTCTTCTCTGGTAAAGACTTTACCGGGTTTACCCGCAAGCAGGGATAACAGTTCAAATTCTTTTCTCGGCAACTCTAACTTTTCCTCACCTCTGAATACAAGATATTGTTCACGGTCGATCTGAAGTCCGCCTATATCAAGCGTCTGCCCCTTTTCACCGGTCTTGGTTCCACCCTGCTCATACCTCCTGAAAAGTGCATTTATCCGGCTTATCAATACCCTCGGTTTAATAGGCTTTGTAATATAATCGTCGGCCCCCACATCAAATCCTGCTATTTGGGAGTAATCTTCATTCCGCGCTGTTAAAAATGCAATAAGTGTTCTCTTGAACTCCGGAAGATTGCGCAACATCCGGCAGGTTTCTATTCCGTCCAGCTCCGGCATCATTATGTCTAAAATGATCAGATCGGGATTTTCTTTCTTAGCGATCTGAATGGCTTCCTTTCCATTATTTGCCCTGAAAACAATATAATTCTCCTTTTTGAGATTATATTCCATCAATTCAAGAATATCCGGCTCATCGTCTACTATGAGTACTTTATGTTTCGTGTCCATTTATTTTGCAACAAGGTATGTTGCTTATCGTTCACCGTTGTTAAGCAAATGTAAAGAAATGGTTATCAGAATTTATAATCTTTCAAATAATGATAGGGCCGTTTTATTCGATTTTTCCCTCTTTAATACTTCCATTACATAATGTCTTGATTCTGATTTACGACCGGTAAGAAGCAATAATGCGGCTTTATTGAGTAAGGCCTGAATGTTATCAGGATCCAGGGAAAGTGCCGTATCATACATTTTATCAGCTCCTTTCACATCACTATAGCCGGATAATAACAGGTATCCCAGATTTATGTAGGCAGAGGCAAACTTCGGATTCTCACGCAGGATATATTCATAATTCATTTTAGCCTCGGCCAACTGTCCATTATCATGTTGTGCACCCGCCAGCTTATTTCTGAAATCCGGAACAAACTGAGCAAGTTTAACGGCCCGCTGATAATACGTGATTGAGCTCTGAATATTTCCTTCCGAATAATATGATTCTCCGATCCGGTAACAGGTCCATGCATCTTCATTCGTAACGGATGACCTGACAGGCAAATCATTTGCATTTACTCTCTCGGCATATTCAATAACTTTTTTATAATTCTGCCTGAGGAAATTCAGTCTGACCAGCGATTCGAAATTCGTCCTGATACTATCTCTGTTTGCGTCATTAAAATACTTCGATGCTGAATCAAGATATGCAGGGTTGGCAGAAAATTTTTCATAATAAGATAAAAATGCATTGCCTTTAGATCTGGCCGAAGGCGTCCTGTTATTAATACAGGCGAGTCCGGCAAAGACTTTCGCAATTGCAACTGTATCCCTTTTCTCCGGTTTACGAATCCAATGATCGGTATTCGTAACATGTGGAATATCAATCGTGCCATTCTTTGGCATATGACATGAAACACAATTATCATTTACAACTATCCGTACATCTTTACTTTCAGTGCACTGACTTGCTGTTATAGCACTATTAACCGAAGCGTAGTTTGCATCTCTGTGATGACAGCTCCTGCATTTATTATTAAAAATTTCAGAATCTGTGGAACGAACACTTATATGCGGATCATGACAGGTTACGCAGGTCATAGCATTCGAATAGGGCTTTAATGTCTTATTATTTTTCGCATATAAATCAGCCGAATCAAGTGACGCCCTGAAACAATTACTCATCTTCATTCTCTCAGCATGAGAAGCCATAATATGCTCATTGTTATCACCAGTAAAAACAGGCATGTAAACGTCCATTACGTCAGACAATTTCATGGCCGGACGAAAATCGAGAAATGATTTACCGTTTTGTAAAACCGCATTACCCTGAATGTGGCAACGCTGACATACATCGAGCTGAAGATCTATCGGCAGCTTGGCC
>CAZAON010000233.1:0-2823 GCA_964486655.1 uncultured Flavobacteriales bacterium | reverse complement strand
GCGATTCTTCTGTAGTAAGTTGACTCAAGGGGAAATTGGTGATTTAGGGAGGGTGAAAATACAACTTTAATACGTTGATTTAAATAATTAATAGACACTTTGACAAACTCTTAGGAATTATGCATTTCACTTAAGACATTTGAACACGAAAAATCAGTCATGATCATATTTAAAGACTTCCGGTTTGAAGCGGCACATTTTCTGCCAAATGTCCCGGAAAACCATAAATGCAAGAGAATGCATGGACATTCCTACAAGGTTCGTGTTTGTGTAAAAGGTGAACCCGGAGCTACCAGCGGATGGGTAATGGATTTTGCCGATTTAAAAGCAATTATAGGTTCTGTAATAAACCCCCTGGATCATCAATGCCTGAATGATATTTCCGGACTGGAAAACCCGACTGCTGAAAACCTGGCTAAATGGATATGGGACAAGGTAAATTCTAAAATTCCGGGATTATTTGAAGTTCATGTTAATGAAAGCGATACTTCAGGTTGTATTTATAACGGAGTCTGACCTGAGTTCAGCTCCCCGACTGACTTAAATCATTACGATTTCGTAAAATCTTTGGTTCATTTGATTATTAAAAATTAATTAAATGATCACAGGAAATCGAAAAATGAATCTCAGGCACATAAGCGAAAGTCTTACATGTACTTCATGTACATCGAAAACATGCCTTGTTTTAAACAATTGCCAAAACACTATTGAATCATTTTCAGAGTCAAGGAGAAATCTTGTTTTTGAAAAAGGCAATCGTCTCAATAATTCATTAAGCGACGGTGTTTATATTCTAAGCGAAGGGAAATTAAAAATATACAATACCGGAAAACGTGGCGAAGAAATTATTCTGAATTTTATAAAACCCGGTGAGTTTTTCAATATTTTCAGAAATGAACAAAACAAAGAGTACCCTTTTCAGATACAAGCACTTGAAGATTCAGCTGTTTGTTTTGTAGATGAAGCCGCTTTTAACAGAATTGCAAAATCTGACCCGGTGTTCCTGTTGTCATTTTTTAAATCTCAGAATAACAAATTGAATAATATTCAATCCCGCTTTTTAAAAACAATGACAATGAATGTTCCTGCGAAAGTAGCTGATGCATTAATTACTATGTACGATACATACGGAACGGATGTGGCTGGCAATCTGGATGTCAAATTATCCCGGTTTGAAATTGCAGGGCTTGCTACTACCACTAAAGAGCAGGTTTCAAAAGCGATAACAGAATTTAAGACAGCCGGACTCATTAAAAGTAAAGCGAAAAAAATTGCAATACTAGATTATGCAAAACTGAAAGCGGTGTCAAATCAATAATTAATTTTCAAACATTCATAGCTGCAAGATATCCTGTAGTCCATGCCGATTGAAAATTAAATCCGCCTGTAACCCCATCTATGTCCAGCACTTCGCCTGCAAAATATATTCCCGGCGCTACCTTACTTTCCATTGACTTCATATCTACTTCTTTCAGATTTATGCCTCCACATGTTACAAACTCTTCCTTAAAGGTTGTTTTGCCTCTTATCTTCAAAGGCATTCTTATTAAATTTTCAACGAGTTTATTGAGCCTGGTTTTATTAGCATCGGCCCAGTTTTCCTCTTCCTGAATTTCGGAATTCTTACATAGTCTTTGCCATAACCTGTTTGTTAAATCATAAACCGGGTGAGAGAATATTTTTTTCCTGCCATAATCTGATTTAAGAATGGTAAAATCGTTTCTGATTCTTTCTTCGGAAAATCCGGGGAGCCAATTAATATAACAATTAGACGAGTATCCATTCTCATTCAGCCAACGGGCGGCAAAAGCAGAAAGTTTTAGTACTGCCGGACCGCTAATGCCCCAATGTGTGATTAACAATGGACCTGATGATTCATATTTGAATCCTTCTAATTTTACGATTGCGTTTTGGGACGAAATTCCTTCCAACCCCTTTAATGGTGAATCAGGTACATTAAAAGTAAACAACGAAGGAACGGGGGCGACTATAGTATGACCAAGCTGCTCAATCCAATGATACGATGCCGGGTTCGGACTTCCCCCTACGGTTATGATTACCTTATTCGCAAGAAACTTTCCACCTTCGGCAAAATCCAACTCATAAAATTGATCGTCCTTCTTAATTATCCTCTTTACACTTCTGTTTAATTCTATCCTTACTTTATTATCCAAAGCTTCGTTTATCAGGCATTGAACGATAGTTTCTGAATTATCAGTAACAGGAAACATTCGTCCGTCTGACTCAGTCTTTAATTTTACTCCGCGGTTTTCAAACCACTCAACTGTATTGTTTTTATTAAAACGAGCAAATGCATTTCTCAATTCTTTACTGCCTCTCGGATAATAATCAGCCAGACGGTTTTCATCGAAGTTGCCATTCGTCACATTACATCTTCCGCCGCCGGATACGCGAACTTTAGCTAAAACCTTCGACGATTTTTCGAAAATAAAAACGGAATACCGTGGATTTCGAAATGCGCAATTAATTGCCGCGAAGAACCCTGCTGCACCACCGCCTATAACACAAATGACCATAAGATAGTGGTGAAGTTACTTCTAAATCTTAATCAAGGACTAACTTTCGCAGTATAACGCCGGACTCAGATCTCAGACGGATAAAATAAATTCCTTTGCTCCATAATGAAGCATCCACATTAATTAATCTTCCATTGAGGTTAAAAAATTTCTCTGAATACTTTATTTGACCTGCAACATTACTCACTTCCAAATCAACACTTTTAATATCAAAAGGAATTCCGTCAATAGTTAAATTTCTGTGATAAAATTGCATGCTAATATTCTGAAATGACTGTTTGGCTAT
>CAZAON010000232.1:0-29289 GCA_964486655.1 uncultured Flavobacteriales bacterium | reverse complement strand
GTATTTCTGCACAAAGTCTTTGCTGCCTCAATGTTTCCGGTGTGAACGTAGTCACGGATCTGATGCATAAAGTTCATATCGATTTTCGAAGAGCGGCGAATGGTGAATAGCCTTTCGAAGAAAATATAAAATGCGATCAGAGAAAGTATGCCGATCGGAATTAGAATGGGTCCGCCTTTCACAGCCATTTCCCATAGAGAAATAGTTTTTTCTACCGGTGGAGTAGTCATTGCCTGCGCGGCCGTATCAACCGCATTTGTTGTAATCTGAAGGAGGATTCCGTACATTTTGGGAGTATTGAAACAGTTGGCAAATTAAAGAACCATTCGGCCCAAAGGCGTTGATGGATGCGTACTTTTAAACATTGCCATGTTAGTGAACGGAATGGCAAATGTTTTATTATAAACTTTGTTTCTCCTTTGAAATGACGGCTTCCCTTTCCTTCAGATTTAAACTATTCATGCACTAAAAACATGATCGAACTGATAATTTAACGGATATTGAACGAAACAGGCAATATCATTTCTGTTTTTACTGCCGAATTTCTAAATATACCGGGTGACCATTTTGGTGATTCTGCCAATACACTTGTTACCTGCTCATCAAGCCCGTACCCTATTTTGCTCATCACAGTCACATCACTCACCAATCCGTTTTCGTCAATTACAAAGCGTACAAACAACTTCCCTTTCACCTCAGCTCTCCTGGCTTCATCAGTATACCTGAGTCTGTTTGACAGGTACTTATAAAATTTTTCCAGTCCGCCCGGAAATTCGGGAATCTTATCTACCGCAGACATATTTTTTGGCGCACCTTCCGATGGCAAAAATGGCTGTGATACTACTGTGTCGGCAGAAAATCCCGATCCCGCTAATCCGCTCAATGTATCCTTGCCAATTGGTGATGTGACGGAGGTTGTATCAATTTCCCTGTCATTATCAACAGTGTCCGTAACCGCAACAAATGATTGATCATCGGGTTTTGAAACAGGCGATGATGGTGTTCCTTTAGGTATAGAATATTGCTGAATGGTAAATTTGTCTTCAAAAACAATAATTCCATCAGCCGGTTTGACAAAATTTGTATCAGCACCTTTCTTCTTAACTATGGCAAGAAGAAACACAGAAATCAAAAAAGAAACAGTAATAGCCAGCGACTTATTAAGTCGACCATGATAATTTGTCCTTAATTCGTACGCTCCGAAAGCTTTGTTCCTCTTTTCGAAAATAATATCATCAAGAGTTGGGGTTTGATCTGTACTTTTCATAATTTAATTCTTTCTTTGCAGAGTAAACCGTGGAAATAATTCCATACGTCAAAATAAAAACTGACATTAGTCAAACAATTGAAGCCTACGATGAAGAAATTATTATCATTCCTTTTCTGTTCGCTCATCTTTTTTTCTGTCGATGCGCAACTTCAGCTTACATTTCCTTCGAAAGACGGATTGAATATTACTGCCGACTGGTATCCCGTAAGCAGCAATATGCCAATCATTCTTCTTTGCCACCAGGATCGCTCCAGCCGTGGCGAATTTTCGGAGACCGCTTTGAAGCTGAATAAATTCGGTTTCAATTGCCTTGCAATCGACATGCGTGTTGGCGACCAGGCCAGGGAAATCCGCAACCTCACAGCTATCGAAGCGAAAGAAAAAAAGAAACCTTCCCGCTACGAAGATGCCGAACAGGATATTGTTGCCGCTATTGACTATCTGTATCAGAAATACAACAGGCCTGTTATAATTCTGGGCAGCAGTTTCTCTGCATCTCTTGCTCTTAAACTCGCCGTCGATAATTATAAAGTTTCGGGTGTCGCCGCGTTTAGTCCGGGTGAATACTTTACAGACAGTATGTATGTCAGGCACAACATCAGCAAACTATTAAAACCTGTCTTTGCTACATCAGCACGTAGCGAAGCCGATGCCGTTACAGATCTGCTGAAAGATGTGAACTCCCGTATCAAGGTGCAATACATTCCATCTTCAAAAGGAGAACATGGCGCAAAGGTTTTATGGAATCAGTATCCGTATAATCAGGAATACTGGATCGCACTCATGAGCTTTCTGGATAAAATGAAAAAAACTGAATAGCGTTATATACCTGATGCGGCTATTCTTTACACTAATCATCTCATTTTTACTTTGCCTTGAAGCTCTTGCACAAAAAGGCATGACCACTGTCGGAATTCAGATCAAACCGATAATTCCGTTTACGGTTTCGGGCAGCAATAAAATTGTGCAAGACACTTCAGGCGTTCATTTCGAAAGAGAGTTGATGTCGGGAATGAATTTCGGACTCATTGTGAGACATAATTTTTCAAGTATTGTCGCTCTTGAAGTTGGAATTAATTACATCAAACGAAATTATGCTCTCCGGATATCAGAGAGTGATTTTAAAGATGATTCCGAGTTCAGAATAATCGGCTATGAAATTCCCGTCATGTTTATGATGTATTCTCGAATGGCCGAACACATTTATATCAATGGTTCACTCGGACCAACGCTCGATATGTTTGCCAGTCATATCGAAACAACCGATCCGAATTTCCAGCATGTTGCTTTCCGGTATCATGTATTCATTCCGGCCCTCGCCGCAAATCTTGGAGTGGAATACCGTACCGAAAAAAGCGGTACTATCTATCTCGGAACTTCCTTTCAAAGACCGTTTCAGAATATTTATCTTTCACGCGTAGGTTATTTTCGCAACAGACCACAGATAGACCCTTTAATTAGCGAAGCACAACTTTCGGGGACATACCTTACTATTGATTTCAGATATTACTTCCCGGAAAATAAACGCAAGCCGGGATATAAGAGTGAAGATTGAAAATTCAGGGGATGTCTATATCTATATTCTAATGGCTATCATCTAATAGCTAAAGGCTACAACAACGGATTCTCTTTATGCCTCGTCGAATCTCTGCCGGTTTTTTTATTTAGATTCTCTTCGAATGCCTTTGTCAGGTCGATTCCTGTCTGATTTGCTATACAGATCAAAACAAATAATACATCTGCCAGTTCATCGGGAAGTGATTTTTTCATGTCAGAATTTTTAGCCGACTGTTCACCATAGACCCGGGACATGATTCGTGCGACCTCCCCTACTTCTTCCGTCAACAAAGCCATATTCGTCAACTCATTAAAATACCTCACACCATAATTTTTAATCCATTCGTCAACCCTTTGTTGAGCCTCAGCTAAAGTTATATTCATATTTAATATTTCAGGATGGTTTATACAACGATTTTAGTTACGGACAATTTTAGTATTCCATGATTCCATGATTTCGTAATTTTTAATTAAAGACTTATTCCCTGCTTTTCGAATCAATAAAAATCGTCACCGGACCATCGTTCACAAGCGACACCTTCATATCTGCACCGAATTCACCGGAAGAAATCTTTAATCCCGATTCCTTCGCAAGTGCTGAAAGAAATTTCTCATACAATGGAATAGCGGTTTCGGGTCTTGCCGCACGAATGTAAGACGGACGATTCCCTTTTTTCACAAGAGCATGTAACGTAAACTGGCTGACAACAAGAAACTCGCCTTTGATATCCATGACCGATAAATTCATTACTCCGGCTTCATCATTGAAAATCCTCAGCCGGCTTATTTTACCACAAAGCCATTCAATGTCTTCCATCGTATCAGCTTCTTCTATTCCTGCAAATACAAGCAAACCCCGGTTGATGGAAGATTTAATTCCACCATCAATTTCCACAGAAGCATTCTTTACTCGCTGAATCAGTAATCTCATAATTTTTCACTTATGATAAAATACATCCTGCCCGCTCATAATACTGAGATAACTTTCGAAACGGCTGACAGCAATCAATCCGCTTTCGACAGCTGGTTTAACAGCACAATCTTTTTCTGTCGTGTGAAGGCAATTATTAAACCTGCAGTTTTTTGCATAGGCAAATATGTCGGGGAAAAAATGTGAAACCTCATGCTTGTCGAAGTCGATAATCCCGAATTCCCTTATGCCCGGAGTATCAATTATGAACCCGCCTCCGGGCAACATATGCATTTCGGCGAATGTCGTCGTATGAATTCCTTTCAAATGCTGTTTCGAAATGTTGGCTGTTTTTAAAAGCAGATCCGGTATCAATGCATTGATCAAAGATGACTTTCCAACTCCGCTATGACCTGAAAATAATGAGACTTTATTTTGCAATTCGGCCTTTAATTCGTCAAGTCCTTCGCCTGATAATGCCGAGACTTCGAAGACCTTGTAACCGATTTTTTCGTACAGCTCACGAACATCCTTTACCCATGACTTCACTTCTTCGTCGTACAAATCGCTTTTGTTCCAGATGATTCCCGCCGGCAGACTGTAAGCCTCCGCTGTAGCCAGGAAACGATCAATGAAGCCAAGCGATGTGCGGGGCAAAACAGGCGTGGCAACCACGAAAGCCCTGTCCATATTCGCAGCAATGATCTGTACCTGCTTTGAGAGTTTAACAGACTTGCGGATGATGTAATTTTTCCGGTCGAAAATCTTCGTGATCCATAGCGCATCCGAGTCACGGACATCTTCGATTTCAACATCGACTTTATCGCCAACCGTAAGCGGATTGGTAGCTTCGAAATCCTGAAGACGCAGATTGCCACGGATCTTACAAATCCTTACTTCGCCGTTTTCCAATAAAACGCGGTATTGGTTTCCCGTAGATTTAATAACTGTACCTCGCACGGGGCTAAGATACAGGATAATGTTAAATGGCTGATTCCGCTCTTTTCAGAATAGAATATATGTAAATTGCAGCCGAAACCAGTTTCATTATCCCGCTTAAACAAATATACCTTGTCTATTTCCGTTTCAAACATCACCAAGCAATTTGGCGAACAAAAGGCACTCGATAATATCAGCTTCGAAGTTGGTAAAGGACAAATCGTCGGATTCCTCGGTCCGAACGGTGCCGGCAAATCAACCATGATGAAGATCCTTACCTGCTTTATTCCTCAAACATCAGGTATTGCAAAAGTTAGCGGATTCGATGTGAATGAAAATGCAATTGAAGTCAGAAAACGTATAGGTTACCTGCCGGAACACAACCCTCTCTATACGGAAATGTACGTTCGCGAATACCTCGATTTTGTCGCCGGTATTTATAAACTTACAGACAGGAATAAACGAGTTAATGAAATGATCGAGCTGACCGGACTTGAGATTGAACAGAAAAAGAAAATTGGAGCGCTTTCAAAGGGTTACCGTCAGCGTGTCGGACTTGCCCAGGCCATGATACATGATCCTGAAGTATTGATTCTGGATGAGCCAACATCCGGACTTGATCCAAACCAGCTCGCCGAAATCCGTTCCGTCATTAAATCGGCCGGCCGCGAAAAAACAGTCATGCTTTCGACACATATTATGCAGGAAGTCGAAGCTATCTGCGACAGGGTTATCATTATTAACAGGGGAACTATTGTTGCGAATGAAACGACTGCCATGCTGCAAAACATGCCAAAAAATTCAGAGGTAATTCTTATTGAATTTGACAAGCCGGTTAGTAAAAAGGATCTGCAGTCAGTTGATGGCGTTGCCAAGGCAGATAGTCTAAATGAAACCCAGTGGAGGATCACGGCGAAAAGCGGTATGGATGTACGATCATCGCTTTTCAAATGGGCTGTAGACAATAATCTTTCTGTGCTAACAATGCAAAAACAAGAACAGAAACTTGAAGACGTGTTTCAGCAACTAACAGGTAAATAAAGTTTTATGCATATTCAAATAAGACTCCTTCTTATTTTTTCAATTTCAATTTTGTTGCATTTCTCAGCCATCGCCCAGGATGTTACAGCTTTCCCCGATAACAGAAATAATCTTCAGGTATTTGACAGGGGATTATCAAAACAACTTGAATACCTGCCTGTAAAAAGTTATAAGATCGGTGGCAATTCAATTGCCTACATCGACAATAAAAATGACTTTAAAATTTATTACGACGGTCAAACGATTCAATTGCTGAACGCGGCCGACTTTTATTACGAGGTGACGAATAACCTTACTATTTTTAGTGTGGGTGCCGTACTTTATGTATTCGACAAAGGGGAAAAGAAAACACTTTGTTATTATACCGGCTATACATCGGCGAACGACAGCATTCTCGCTTATTATGATATCTCGGCATCAACTTTGAATTTTTACTATGATGGAAAAATTGCGAATGTCGAAGAATCATTACTCGGACAACCAAAAGCAATAAAGACAGGATCAAATACCATTGCATGGATCAATCAGTCAAATATCTTTTCGATTTTTTATCATGGACAAAAATATGTCATAGACAATATTGCACCGGTTGCATTTGAAGCCGGCCAGGATATTGTAGCTTATATTGATGATTACGAAAGGAAGTTCAGGATCTTCTATAAAGGAGACACAGCAATAGCGGAGTCTTTTCTGCCCGATTCATTTAAAGTGGGCTTTGGCATTTGTGCATATATAGACGACCTTTCGAATTTCAATATCTTTTACGACGGAAAAATTATTAAAGTCCTTTCCGGCAGACCCGACTTTTTCTTTGTTAAAGGAAATGTGGTTATCTACTATTTCAATAATATGTTTAATGCCTTTTACAAGGGCCAGGTTTATACTTTGCAAAACATACCCCCTGCCAGTTTTCAGATCGGTACCGAAGGTATCGCATGGCTGGATGATTCGGGCCGCTTAAAGATTTTCCATAAAGGGAAAACTTCTACGGTCGCCTACGACGTTATTGAAAGCTACTGGCTCAACGGAAATACCCTGAATTATGACATTGGGAACAATAGCTTTCGGGTGTGGTATAACGGGAGGGTTTACTAAGGCACGGGTTGTCTGACCTGAGTTGATAACCTGGTTTCGGGTTTCGGGTTTTGGGTTTCGGGTTTCGGGTTTCGGGTTTCGGGTTGGGGGCGTTGTCTACTGTATATTGCTTCTTCAATGCGAAAAATCTATTTTTAAGACTCGCAATTCGTCATTCGTATTTCGACAAGTTCACCACAAGTAATTCGTCATTCGTAATTTTTTTTCCGTACTTTCGCACCGGTGGAAAAATTTGATCCCTATGTTAAACGGGATATTGCAACCACAGTAAAAAAATGCTAATGCAGGTTTTTACCGTATGCTTTTTCCCCTGATTATTAATTAAACTCAATAAATTTATAAACCATGTCTTATTTGTTTACCTCTGAATCCGTTTCAGAAGGCCATCCCGACAAGATTGCAGATCAGATCTCAGATGCGCTGATCGATAACTTTCTTGCTTACGATCCAAATGCGAAAGTCGCATGCGAAACACTTGTAACAACCGGTCAGGTATTACTTGCCGGAGAAGTTAAGTCAAAAGCTTATCTCGAAGTTCAGGACATCGCCCGTGAGGTTATCCGTAAAATCGGTTACACGCACAGCGATTACATGTTCGACGCAAACTCATGCGGAATTCTTTCTGCCATTCATGAACAATCTGCCGACATCAACCGTGGTGTCGAAAAAACCGATCCATGGAAACAAGGTGCGGGAGATCAGGGAATGATGTTCGGTTATGCAAGCCGCGAAACCGACAACTACATGCCGCTTCCACTTGAACTGGCACATCTCCTTTTACGTGAACTTGCCGCTATTCGCCGTGAAGGCAAACAAATGACTTACCTCCGTCCGGATGCAAAGTCACAGGTAACCATCGAATATAACGACAACAACCAGCCTGTTCGAATCGATACAATCGTTGTCTCCACTCAACACGACGATTTCGATAAAGATGCAGCAATGTTGAAGAAAATCAAAGACGACGTAATCAACATTCTTATTCCACGCATTCTTAAAAAACTTCCTAAGAGAATTCAGGGAATGTTCAATGATAAAATAAAATATCATGTGAACCCTACCGGTAAATTCGTAATCGGCGGTCCGCATGGCGACACCGGACTCACCGGAAGAAAAATTATCGTTGACACATACGGTGGTAAAGGTGCTCACGGTGGTGGCGCTTTCTCGGGAAAAGATCCTTCAAAAGTTGACAGATCAGCCGCCTATGCAACTCGTCATATCGCGAAAAATATGGTTGCCGCGGGAATCTGCGACGAAGTTTTAGTACAGGTTGCTTATGCAATCGGTGTTGCTGAACCCGTAGGATTATTCGTAAGCACATACGGCACAGGAAAAGTCGGAATGAGTGACGGAGAAATCGCGAAGAAGATCAAGACAATATTTGACCTTCGTCCGTATGCTATCGAACAACGCTTCAACCTCCGCACTCCAATTTATCTTGAAACCGCTTCTTATGGCCACATGGGTCGCAAGACAGAAGTAAAGGAAAAAATCTTCAACAAAGGAAAGAGCAACGAGAAAAAAATAAAAGTTAAATTATTCCCATGGGAAGAATTGAACTATGTTGATAAGCTGAAAGCGGCTTTTAAAATAGGTCCGCAGAAAGCGACAGTCAAACAAACAGAAATGATAATGGCATAATTAAAAAAGGCTCCTTCCGGAGCCTTTTTTGCTTTAGATTACTTTAATAGCCAGCCGTAAACGTTACGAATGATCGAGTAGCATTCAATTCAATTTTGATAAGTTATTTTAATACATTTATCTGATTAATGTTTCTTACCAGGAAAACCGGATATGATTTTTAATATTACTTTTTCAAAAATTCATCTTACTGTTTTTCTACTATCTGTTTTTCTTTTTTCACAATATTCCGCGAAAGGCCAGTCACCCGATTCGGGCAGAGTAATTAAACAAAACGGCTGGATCGAATCGATGGAAAATAAAATATCTATAAAAATCTCCGCAAATAATATTTATGAAACTTTCCGAGTAGTTACTCCTTCGGGAGAAGTTAATCTTTATCCGAATATCAGCACAAGCGGACGAATAAACTTTAACTATAAAATTATCTCTTTCGCAGTTCAGGTTTCTCCTGATTTTCTACCCGGCAATGGAGATGAGGATTTAAAGGGTAATACCAAAGCTCTTGAATTCTGGACTCTGGTATCGGTCGGGAAATTCTTTTCCAATGTTTCCTACTCTAAAGTAAAAGGGTATTATCTGCAAAACACAAAAGATTACATACCATGGACTCAGGGCGATCCATACATTCAGTTTCCGGATTTAAAATATTCCGGATTCTCTGCATCTGCGGGCTATTGCTTCAATCCGAAATTTTCAATTAAAAACATCATTACACAAACCGAAATTCAAAGAAAAAGTGCCGGCAGTTTTATACCTGCATTAAATTTCAGATATTATATAATTAATGATGAATCTAACGGGACCACTACTCAAAAGTCGAAAAATCTTGAGTTGGGGCTGGGCGCAGGTTATATCCATACTTTCGTTATTAAAAATAATTTTTACGCTTCGCTTGGAATAACACCAAGTTATGATTTTATCAAAACTATTTTAACCACTCGATATCCAACTGGTAGCGAAGAAACTATTCAGCACAACTATGCTTTCCGATGGGACGGCTTAGGCGCAATTGGATACAACAGTGATAAATTCTTCGGTGGATTCTATATTGCTATTTTGGGAGAGTCGAATCAGCAGGAAAATACAACTGCCAGAAACTATGACTCACGGACTTTTTATCAGTTTTTTGTTGGAATCAGATTCAATGCAATAAAGTCTTTCAAACTCTGAACATTCAGTTGATATAATATAACTTCTTTTTGACTTTAATTTATCCCCATTCAGAATACCGAATTACCATTCCATTCAAAATCCCTTGTCAATGTCAGTTATTTTTCTAAATTTTGTAATCTAAATCTAAAGTCATGAATTATGTTCATCGAATTGAGAGTTGGGCCGAAAGTCATCAGGCAAAATGGCTGGCTTTACTCCGCGTCACGCTCGGACTGATCATTTTCTTCAAAGGATTGTTTTTTGTAATGAATACAGCCGAACTTCAAACTATGATTGCCAATAGCGCCAGCGATCTCTATGCCGTCCTATTGGTACATCTTGTTGCAAGTGCTCATCTCGTGGGAGGTGTACTTATCACACTCGGACTTATCACGAGAGTTGCAGTATTATTTCAGATTCCCATTCTGATGGGTGCAATTATTTTCGTTAATTCAAGTAAAGGATTTTATAGTATGGGATCCGAACTTGGTTTATCGATTCTGGTTCTTGCACTTCTGCTGTTCTTTCTCGTATTCGGTTCGGGAAGATATTCAGTTGATGAAGTGATGAGAAAAAACAAAGGCACAGACTTTTGATTTTTCCTGAATAAAATCGTTAAGTGCCTGAATAAAATGTGACTCCACGGACTCAATCTCCGGACCCGGACTATATTTTCTACTCTTCTGACAGCTTAATCAGCTGTTGCAATACTTCCGGATCGGCAGGACGCTTTGCATTCATGTCAACAATCACACCCTGTTTGTTCATGATCATATAACGCGGAATGCTATTTATCTGAAAATATTTACATGCTTTCGAACTCCAGTTTCCGGGAGAAATATATTGCACACCTTCCATCTCCAGATCCTTCATTGCCTTTCTCCATGAATTAGTATCACCATCAATCGAAATATATAGAAATACAATTTGCTTCTTTTGCTTTTCTGTTAGCTGAGCATGAAGGCTTTTGGAATAAGGCATCATCTTACGGCATGGTCCGCACCAGCTTGCCCAAAAATCAATGTAAACAACTTTCCCCTTGAGATTCGAAAGTGAGACGGGCTTGAAATTCAAATCGACTAATCCCGCTTCCGCATCATTCGCCTGTGATCCGGCCGGCTGCTTTGCACCCGGCTGGGCACTGCCCATCGTTTTCGTATTACAAATGGATTCAGCAATTGAGTAAGATGTTTTTCCTGTATCCACGTCCTTCAATGTATTCATGAGCTTCTTTGCCATCATCCCTCCGACATTTCCACACTCCTCAATTGTATATCTCGCCAGCCAGTAGACGTAAACTTTTCCGTTTAGCTTCTCTCTGGCAACACTTGATTTTCTGTCGGCCGACATCGCTCCGTCGGTAAACTTGTTAAAACCATTTGCCTTCGATGAATTGTAAATGATAAAGTACTTTACAAAGTCACGATATGAATTTGAAATTAATGCAGGCTCATTATTGATTTTCGCCGGATCGAATGATTCAAACATAACCTGTGGCAAAGGAACTACCGTCATTATTTTTTGATCGCGGTTTGCATTAATAATCGGATAAGCAAAAAGCTCTCTCCAGTAATGATAGCTGATTTCATTGTCCATATACGCATTGAAATCCGGTGAAAACGACGCTTTATTCGGATCAGATTTTACAAACTCCTGATGCGATTTCCTTTTTGAATACAAGTCTGATTCGAATGCATCAATCGTTGATACCAGCATCTGTGCCTCGTTCAGACTGTCATTATAATCACCGGCGAACTTCGCAAAGAATGACTGAAGAAAATTATTCTCGGCAGAACCCTTTCCACTCAGAGCATTTGCCAGAGAAGATGTGCCATCCGGAATATTCATTACCAGGTCAAATCCCGGCTCCGCATAAAGTGGTACACGGAGAGATTTTGTGGTTAGCTGAACAAAACAATTTCGTTCGATTTTTATTTTAAACTCAAAATGTCCGTTTGTAATAGGTGCTGAAAATGTTTGCGGACTTTTTCCCAAATGTGTAGGATCAGTCACTAATTGAATATTGCCCGAAATATTTTTCGGCAAAGTTCCGCTAAGCGTAAAATTTGTCTGAGCGACAATAACCGTACTGAAGAATACAGCAATTGTTATCAGACTGAGAATATGTTTCATCCGGGTATATTTTCGAGGCTGCAAAATAAGAATAATAGCGTGAATGACGGGTGAATTAACGGGGAAGAACAAATCTGAGCTTACTGCTGTAGTTAGTCTCAATTTCAAGCTTATTCATCATCTCCTTACGCACCTGTCCATTGATGAACATTTTAGTCTGATCATGATAATACCTGCTCATAAAGTTTCCCGACTGGCCGCTGGGACTTACACTATACGCGTTTTCAGGATCGGCAAAATCGAGCGTGCGACGCAATGCCGGAGCAAGGTTTACCTTATACTTTCCCTTCGCATTTAAATCAAAACTTTGATTATTCACGGTTTCTATTCCGCCAATTTCCGGATAAGGTCCAATGTTAAAAATCTCATCAAGGGGTTCCTGCTGACCAAGTGGATGCGCAATCTCAAGAGAGTGTACTTTTTTCCATGTCCATTTCTCCGGATTTGGTCCGAACTGGGCAATCAACTGTGTAATAGTACTGTCATAGGAACGCGCTAAAACAGCCGATTCTGTTTCCTTAATCGCTAAAGTAGTAACATCATCCCACCAGAGCGATTGAGAATTCTCCATGAAAGGTTTTACAGAACATTTTTGTACATGCGTTTTCAAAAATGCGGTGAAATCCTTTTCACCAAGTTCATCCTGGAAAGCCATTTGAAGAGTATGATAAAGCCATTTATAATAAATAACCGGAGCAATATCCGTTAACTCATGACTTCCATTCCACCTGTCAAGTATTTCAGCGGCGCGTTCATGTATCTGGCTGCGAAGCTTTGCAGGTCCCGGTGTTCTGGAAAGCATCACCTGGCATATCTGCGGAGCAACGACATTTACCACATCGGTATTCATCTTCTGCATGTCTTTCAACTCGAATGTCTTTTTCGAGTGAAACATGTCGTTGATTCTCATGAGACGATCGGGCGGAACGTAATAACCGGGAATCCAGTTTGTGGAATCTGTAGCGGGCGGATTATTCGCGGAGAGCACTACACCTCGTGTCGGGTTTTCCGATTTCGGGTTCAGACTAAAATCATAATAACCCAGCCAGTCATTATTACCCGATCCGTCGAGCATTACATTAGGATTTATTCCGGGTCTTCTTTTGACGAATTTCGCGGCCGTATACCAGGCAATATTATTTTCCGCATCGGCATAAATAACATTTAATCCGGGCGCGGCTATCATCGAAATAGCATCTCTGAATTGATCCATAGACTGAGCATGCGATGTTTTCCAGAATACTTCAAGAAAATTATTCGGGAACTTCAGGTATGTCCATGAAATGGATACGGGACGAACATTAAATTCATTCAACACATCACTGATGATCGGTCCGTGTGAAGTTGCCCTGCAATTTATTGTTACATCGGAACTGTCTTTCACATGTATGACTTCCGAATGCTGCTGAATTTTTTCCCACTGCTGATTTATACTTACATAATCTGAATCATTGTCTTTTAATTTCTCAGAATAGAAATCCAGATCATCATTTTCCAAAATTGTTAGTCCCCATGCATGATGCAACGAATGTCCCAATGGAGGAAACGGAAATCCCGCTAGAAAACTTCCGTAAAAATTAAATCCGGGTGCATTCAGATGCGCTTCATACCATACTGCAGGTTGCTGCACACCGATATGCGTATCGTTTTCGAAAAGAGTTTTTTTGCTTTTACTTCTTTCGGCGCTGACAGCCCATGAATTACTGCCGGTCCATGCCTGAACAGGAACTACTTTTTCAATGCTTGTCAACAGAGAATCAAATTGATAAAAATCAAAAGTATCACGCTGCTGCGTATGGGGTCTCACACCGATATCGGCCAGGTAATTGTCACCGTATTTCTGCTGAATGCGTGTCATTAGTGGATCTGTCTTAAACGCCATCTGAAAATTGAAGGCGATAAAATCGCTGATAAGAAAGAGATCTTTGACAGTATATTCCTCTTTCGGAATTCCAAGCAATAAAAATTCGAAACGCTTTCTTCTTGTTTCGATATAATAATTGATTCCTTCCAGATATGCCAGAGCGTCTCTCTTCCAGGCCGAATCGGAGCTGTGTTCGAATTCCTTTACGGATGCATCGGCTTTCTTGTTAAAACCGAGAGTACGGAAAAACTTATCGGCTTCGAGTGTTTTGCTACCAAAGATTTCAGAAAGTCTTCCGGAAACAGCGCGACGGATAAGTTCCATCTGAAACAGACGTTCTTTCGCATGCATATATCCCAAAACACGAAAGACATCTTCTTCATTGGAACCGTAAATATGAGGTACGCCATAATTGTCTATGTAGGTTTCAACCGTTGCATTCAATTTGGGCATTTCAAATGTACCGGAATAAACAGGCTTCTGTGTTTGAAAATATACGTAGAGTAAAATCAACGAAGCGAGGACTATTAAAAAGAGATAGAGAAAAAATTTCCGGAGTATCCTCATGAAACAATATTACGG
This sequence comes from uncultured Flavobacteriales bacterium, assembly GCA_964486655.1. Taxonomy (GTDB): domain Bacteria; phylum Bacteroidota; class Bacteroidia; order AKYH767-A; family 2013-40CM-41-45; genus JADKIH01. The sequence goes on along the minus strand of CAZAON010000232.1, from coordinate 15,099 downwards.
GAATCTATTTAGAATGGTACAAAAAGAATTTTATTATTAAAGCGAATATCCGAATCGCTTTAATTTATTTTCGCTTTTGCGCCATTCTTTTTCAACTTTAACAAACAACTCGAGAAAAACCTGTCTTCCGACAAACTTTTCAATATCGGCTCTTGCTTCAACACCAACACGTTTTATATCCTGTCCTCCACTACCGATTAAGATGGCCTTTTGTGAATCGCGTTCAACATATATTGTTGCGGCAATCTTTATGAGTTTAGGTTCTTCTTTAAATGAATCGATGCTTACCTGCACTGAATAAGGAATTTCCTGCTGATAATGCAGCATGATTTTTTCGCGGATTATTTCACTGATAAAAAACCGCTCGCTGGCATCACTCAGGGAATCTTTTGGGAAATAGGCCGGAGCTTCGGGCAATATTTCGATGATATTACTAATGATACGGTCTACATTAAAATCCTTGGCGGCCGATATCGGAATTACAGCCAGTGGTTTAACCTTCTTATTCCAGCCGTGAACCAGTTTATTTATTTCGTTTTGAGTCGAAATATCTATCTTGTTTAAAACGACGATAATAGGAACCTTAATCCCTGTCAGAAGCTGCAAAATGGATTCATTCATGTAGGTTTCTTCGAGATCGGCAATAAAAAGCACAACATCTGCATCTTCGAGAGTAGCCTTCACAAAATCCATCATTTTTTGCTGGAGCAGATAATGTGGTTCCAGGATTCCGGGAGTGTCAGAAAAGACGATCTGGTAGTCGTCAGTATTCAAAATGCCCTTTATCCGGTGACGGGTTGTTTGAGCTTTGGGAGTAACAATAGACAGGCCCTGACCGATTAAACGGTTCATTAGCGTTGATTTCCCAACATTTGGCTTACCAATGATTGCAACAAACCCCGATTTATGAGGCATAACTTTTTTCTGATTAATAGTAGTAAGTAAAAGAACGAATTATATCTTTGCAGTCCAAAATTAGCAGCCTTCAAACGTTGAGTATTTTTTCAACGTCAAAATATAGTGCGGGGTGGAGCAGTTGGTATCCGCCGAAGAGGTGGATCATATCCCAATAAAGGCGGACATCGGTTCGAGAATAAATAGAGAAAACAAAATTCGAACAACGGTTCGAATAATTAAAAATATAGTGCGGGGTGGAGCAGTTGGTAGCTCGTTGGGCTCATAACCCAAAGGTCATCGGTTCGAGTCCGGTCCCCGCTACCAGAGAAAGGTCACAGAAATGTGGCCTTTTATTTTTTTATAGATTCAATAGTTTTATTTGTTTATGGATTATTCCATTTTCATTAATATAAGCGGTTATTATTCTCTGCAACCTTTTCTAGTTTTGAAAAATGTACTATGTGTATGTTCCTTAACCTTATTTGTGCAGACATGCTGTAAAATCTCTGCGAAATACCATCTGCACGGGCAAGTTGCATATCTGTTATGGCTCTTGCTATTCTTCCATTCCCATCGTCAAAAGGATGTATCGTAACAAACCATAAGTGAGCAATTCCGGCTTTAAATACTGAATCTAAATCTAATTTACTCTCAAACCAATTCAGAAAAGTTCTCATTTCATCTGATAGCCGGTTTGATGCAGGAGCTTCAAAATGAACTTTCTCTTTTCCCATTGCCCCTGAAACAACTTGCATAGGATCATCAGGTTCATTAGTTCTCCCGGCACCTGCAACAATTCTTGTCATGCCGCTTCTTCCTGTCGGAAATAATGCAGAGTGCCAACCGAACAAACGTTCGTCCGTTAACGGCTCCTTGAATTTTCGAGTCGCGTCTATTGCCATTTCTACTACGCCTTCAACGTTTCTATCAGCGGGGATCAGACCTGCTATTTCGATTCCAAGTCTGCGCGCTATAGAAGATCGTACCTGATCAGGATCTAATTTTACTTCTTCGATCTCACTGGATTTAATAACTTCAATTGTCATTGTCCGTAGTGTCGCCTCTTCTTGTAATTTAAATCCTAGACTCTCCATTCTACTAATCAATCTTCCTTGATTATGCCTTATTTCCGAAAGCCTTTGAAAAAGCTTTTCGTGATCCCAGGTAAAATTTGGCCATTCTTTATTTTGATGTATATACATATATTCTCCGCATTTTCTGCGGTGAATAGAAGGTCTATTTACCGCAAATTGACAAAATCAATAAAAAACCATGTATCTCCTGAATTGGCTCAGACTCACCCCAATCCGGCAGGTTTGAAGCGAAAAGCGTATCTTTGCCGCCCTTAGGTTTTTCTGAATACTAAACAGCTGAACCACAGAACATTATGTCATCCATCGTTGCAATTGTCGGCCGTCCGAACGTCGGAAAATCTACTCTCTTCAATCGCCTCACCGAAACGCGTGCGGCCATCGTCGATGAGCAAAGCGGAGTTACGCGCGATCGTCACTACGGTCATGCCGAATGGAACGGGAAGAAATTTTCTGTCATCGATACCGGTGGTTATGTGCGTGGCTCAGACGATGTGTTTGAAGGCGCAATTCGTCAGCAGGTCGAACTTGCCATCGAAGAAGCCGATGTAATTTTATTCGTAGTCGATGTTGAAACCGGAATCACTGCTTCCGATGATGCCGTTACAAAGGTTCTTCGAAAAAGCGGAAAGAAAGTTTTTCTCGTCGCTAACAAAGTTGATAATCCGCAGCGAATCGCAAACGCCGCCGAGTTTTATAGCTTCGGATTGGGCGAACCTATGGTCATTTCCGCAATTAACGGAAGTGGTACCGGCGAACTATTAGACGAAGTTGTAAAAAGTCTGCCGAAAGATTTTGTTGACGAACTCGAAGGTCTTCCAAAATTTGCCATCGTCGGTCAGCCGAACGTCGGCAAATCTTCTTTACTCAACATGCTCATCGGCGAAGAGCGAAGCATCGTTACATCCATCGCGGGAACTACGCGCGATGCTGTTCACCAACGATATTCGAAATACGGTCACGACTTTGTTTTAGTCGACACTGCGGGAGTCCGTCGAAAAGCTCGTGTGAAAGAAGACCTTGAATTTTATTCTGTCCTCCGTTCCATCAAAGCGATCGAGGAAGCAGATGTTTGCCTGCTCATGATTGACGCTAAAAGCGGAATGAATGCGCAGGACCTTGCGATCTTTCATCTCATCGAAAAGAATAACAAAGGTGCAGTCATCGTAGTAAACAAGTGGGATCTGATGGAGAAAGACAATCACACAACGAAGAAGTACACCGAAATGATCCAGGAACGAATCGCCCCGATGTCTGATATTCCTATTATTTTCACTTCAGTTCACGAGAAGCAACGTGTATTTCAGACTCTGGAAATGGCCATTCGTGTTTACGAAAACAGAAACAAAAAAATTAAAACTTCTGTACTGAACGATTATCTGTTACCATTAATAGAACGAACACCTCCTCCGGCTATCAAAGGGAAATACATTAAGATTAAATACATCACTCAGCTTCCCACTCCTACTCCTCAATTCGCCTTCTTCTGTAATCTTCCGCAATACATAAACGAATCATATAAACGCTTTATCGAAAATAAAATGCGCGAAAAATTCGACTTCACCGGAGTACCCATAAACCTATTCTTCCGGAGCAAAACCAAAAAGGAAGATTAACCCTTATTCGTAATTCGTAATTTGTAATTCGTAATTGATTTTCGGGTCTCATAGTACAATGGATAGTATGTAGGTCTCCGGAACCTATGATCCCGGTTCGAATCCGGGTGAGACCACTATTGAATTACGGATTACGAATTACGAATAATTTACGAGGCTACAATTACAACAGCTATCGGAACATTCAGATTTTTTCTTTTATTCCTGTACAACAATTTTCCCGGTAACAATTGCATTCTGATTACTCAACTCCACAAAATACAATCCCGCTTTGAAACGATCAGAATCAATTTTAATCACATTTCCGTGCAATTCACTTTCAATAAGAATCATTCCGCAAACATTGTAAATTCTTAAATGAGAAAATTGATTTTCGTTTGAAATGTAAATTTCAGCCCCGGCTTTAACAGGATTTGGGAAAACCGTTAATTGTGAAGCTGCATTTGGATGGGTAATTCCCGTTGGAGTTGAAGCAATTTGAACTGAGTCTCCTTCCATTGCAAGGTTAAGCACATTTTCACTAAATGAAATGGCCTTAAGTCCGGATAGCGTAAATGTAGTTGTAGTCGGTGTTGAAGCAGGATTCACATGCAATGCCAGATGACCGATTAAGCCTCCACCATTCACATTGATTCCGTCAAGCCTGGAAATTGCAACGTCAATAAATCCTTGCGACCAAGATTCCTTCTTGAACAAGACTAAGTCGTTCGTATTTCCAACCCAGGAATTGATGAATTGAATTCCGCCAGACTGTGCATCAAAAATCTGAGCATCGAAATTTATTCTAAACGCCAATCCGTACAAATTTGTAATCTGCGAAGTTGCGTTTCCTAAATTAAGATCAAGTGTGATTACTGAATCCGGACAAATTGAATCGAGCGAAGTGGAAATATAAAGCGAACCATCGGTTAATGAAGAAGTTCCTGATGAACTAAATCCCTTCCTCAAAGGATGGTTAAGGCCATAGTTCAGACTAATCGCCTGCAAGTCAAGACTATCAATTGTTCCATCACCATTGCAATCAGCATGCATATAATCCGAACCCGACAGGAATGTCTGTCCCCATGCAGTAGCAGGCTGACCAAACCAGTTATTCGAAGCATTGATCCGAGCCGGACCGGTTGCACTATATCCAATACCAATCGGCAGCACATCATACATATCAGCATCGAGATCCGAGTCAGCATCGCCGGGCCATACGAGTGGTCCGCAGCTATTCACAAAAAGTCTGAAACTGTAAAACTGTGTTCCATAGTACGGGCAACTGTTATCTCTCACTTTAATACTGAACACATATGGAACTGAACTAATCAGAGTTGAGTCGGGATAAAACAACAGATGAGCATTTTGATGTTGTCCCGGTGTTAATGTGTACTGAAAATATCCTGCAGGAAGAGTGCTGTAAATTGTATCGATGAATACACTATCGGCTAAGTCAATATCAGAAGTGATTATATTAAGGTCGATAGTATCGTTGTAACATGCTGTTGCGACAAATGGAAATGTATAATTGATTGATGGCATGCTGTTAGTACTAGCATAAACATTGATCGCCATTTCCCTGTTAGTAGTTCCAACTAAAACTCCATTTCGGTATTCTTCGACGTGAAATACAACATCGTCAACTTCAGGGTTCACAGGAGTAACTATTAGGTCTCCATTGGATGGATCAAGCATCAATGTTCCATTATTCATAATAGGATTATTAAAAGTATAACCCGGTTGATAGTTCAATGGAACACCGTTATCCGTTGGTGTAATAAACATGATTACGAGCGAATCACCATCAGGGTCATAAATGCCATTATTAATAACATGAGAATTGTTAATGCTAAGTTGAGTAACAGGATCGTTTGAAAAAACCGGTGAATTATTGAATGCAACGGCCGAATTATTAAGATTTGCTTCAATTGTCATCGAGGTTGCATCAGGATTGATCATATTGGTAATAGCTGCACTGCGGGCAGTAATTATTACCTGAAAAACCCAATCGGGTGCCGGTGCTAAAAATACAGTCCCTTTATAGACATATTTTTCAACTCCTAAAAACGTTCCGCCCTGGCAAGTACTCATAGCGCCTGAACAAGTAGTTTGCAACATCATTATTGACGGACTATCCGGGACAAGCGTAAGTGTTGAATTTTGTGCAGCTACAACTGAAGTAATATTTGCCGCTACCGTTATTGGGGCAGGTATTCCAAAACAATCCCTGTAGAGGTTAAAGGAAATTTCGTAATTACCATTTCCTAAATCGGTATATCTCAATTCACCTCCTAATGCATGGCTTGAATAAGATTTGTAAGAGGTAAAGAGAATTGATAAAAACAGAATGAGAGTAAAATGTCTTTTCATGAGATGTATATTTAAGGTGAGTTTCCTGATAAAATTTTAGAATAACCGGAGAATTAATGTGAATATACAAAATTCGCATGTGAATCTTTAATTTTAGCATGTAGATTTACCCGTCCTGAATTTCCGATGTACTTGCAAAACCTAAATAGGATCTCGACCGTTTTTGCTTTTTTAATTCTTAAAAATGACTAATTTTATCCAACAGTTATGATATTCATATTTTTCATATCCAGTTTATTTAACTTCCAATCGGATCTGGAAAGTATATTTTGTTTGAATAAATGGGAAGCAGAGTACATAAAACTATACAGCGGAGAAAAATTTTCAGATATACATTCGCCTCCGCTATCTACAAGCGATTCACCACCTGAATGCGGGCAGATTATTACTTTTAAAAATGATCACACTTGTTCGGTTCAATATAAAGGAGCCGGCTTGTGGAGTCAGATCGATCAGTACAACTGGTCAATTGAGAAGGCAAAAAAAATAATATTCAAAAAAATCGGAAAAGGCGCAACAGACAAAATTACTCTTACCATTCAAACAGCCAATCAGGATTCGATAATATTATTTTCCGGACCGATGATTGGAATTGAAACGGGAAAGAAAGCTTTTAGTGTTTATAAATTGAAAAGAAAGGATTAGGTATTTTTTTACTATTAAAAAGACTTCTTTAATTCTGCACAAGGAATTTGATACTCTTCACTGAACTTCCAACTCTTACATTGCAATAATAAACACCATTATTCAGATTACCTGTCATAAAACTAAATTTCTGTTTTCCTTTTAATTTAATTTCGGGTAAAAGTGTATTTACCTGTTGCCCAAAATTGTTAAACAACTTTATTTCACAATCGCTTTCTTTAACAACAGAAAAACTAATATTTAATCTGTCGGTTACAGGATTTGGATAAACAAGCAGGTTGTTTACAGAATTTAAAACAGCTAATTCAGGAATATTGTTTACTGTTTTATCAATGAACACTTCATAAAGTTGAGCATTAGGACGGCTCATACCTTCGGGATCCAAATTACCGACATTCGGGAAATCGCTCAATATGCCTCCGGCGATAAAACCAACCCGTGTAATCCCGGATAAAGAATTTAAATCAAGTATGCGGGTGTCAAAGCCCGATTGCATAATCGTATCCGGAATAAACATAGCATTCGCACCCAATAATGCCGGCATATTCTCTGTCATTTTAGATTCAGAAAGACCTCCAATTGAATCTCTGGTTACTTTGCTGATAGTTGAAACAAACGGAACGAGAGTATCCTGAATTAGTGTCATACTGATCGTATCCAGTGTATAGAGACTCATCCCGCCGAAAAAGATGGTATGCATAAAATTATTTATGGAATCATATACCGGCAGGCTGGCAGTAGTGTATTGATTTAGATTTTCATTAAATGAAAACTGATGTTGAACACCTTGAGCTGTAATGTCAATAGGTGTTAAAAATGGTTGATCTATATTTTTCTGAAATACTCCTCCGAAAGCCGTAAAACCCCGCTCATGATTTGGATATATCTGAGGAACAAGGTTAAAATCGCGACGATGAAACACATCTGTATCACTTATTGCTGTATAATTATTTACGGACAGACTAACACCGTTATCAGAAATTGTGAATTTCCGGATATCATGAGTATAGCGCTGTGTAAATAATGCAGAAGGCGGATTTGAATAACGACCGTCAAACCTGTGACCAAATACCAGGAAATATGTTGAATCGATTTTGTCAAGAGCACCTCCGGTTACAGCCAAATTCGAATCTACCAGTTGTCTGAAACAACCGGTAATCGGACTTGACGAAGTTACGGAGCTAACGAGAGAATCCAGGTCAACACATATCAAAGATGGGAATGTTATCCATGTAGACGAACTGTCTTCATAGCCATAACCACCGATCATATAAAGATTCTGACCATCCTGGTAATACTGCATATTCGATGAACATAATGCTCCGTATAAAAACACCGGAAGTTGCGCTGCTGATGCTGACAGGTAAGAATTATTAACCGGATCCACAACAAATATTGAATCATTTCTGTGTGAAGTGGGAAATGCCATGTTTGATTGCATAATATGCAACCCGTCAATTCTTCCGCCGATAAAGATCCATTTGCCATTCCGAATTGCAAACGCGCCGGAATGAACCGCCGGTACAGCAGTAATCGTCGAAGGAACAATATGTACTGTAAATGCCTCCTGTGAAAATAATTGGGTACTCAATCCTGTTAAAAAAATATACAATAAAACGATATTGGTTAATCTCATAATTGTCTTTTTTGAAATTGTTTAATCTAGACTCAAGGAATCATATTTTGCTACAACTGAATCATTCATCTAATTAAAACAACTGCACCGATCTGAATAATTTCGTCGTAAAATAATAACTTACACTAATGCTCGTATAACTGTACCAGTCCAAATCAGTTGGATCGCCGCGTCGTGCAAAAGATTTTCTTCCGGTCGGACGATTGGGATCGTTCGATGGATCGGATAGATACAAAGCAACTTCACCTTCTTCGCTTAACAGCTGATCTTTATCCGGATAATATCCGCTGATATCATCGAGATAATCCGTAAACAGTTTTCGCAAACTGAATTCAAAACCCAGATCAATTTGTTTGTTGAGTTTGTATTTCACTCCCACGCCAAACGGAATATTAAACTGCCACAATTTGTAAGGCTCGGGATAAACAACATTATCAGGATCGGCCGAAAGTTGCTGCCCCTCCGTTCCGATCTTCTGCAATTCATATTCTACTCCGTCAACTTTCGCTTTCGGATTGAAATGAAAATAACTTATTCCTGAAAATACATAAGGTATCCATGTTTTGCGTTCCAGAAAACGACGTCTTCCGCTTTGAAACCGGAATGTAAATTGCAATGAAATCTCATCCACATCAGAATAGAAATTAACATTCCTGTACTTATTCCCCAGTAATTCGGCTTCCTTATCATCGCCCCATACGCTGCCATGCAAATAGCTTATGCTAATGTTGAACTTGTTATAAGGCAATGCCGTGAAATGTACGGCTGCAGCCAGCTTGATAAACCGCTCCGGCGAATCATCGTCCAGATCCCCAATGTAATTCATCGCACCGGCCGAAAACCCCGCCGAAACAATGCCAGGCTCCTGTCCTCTGACCACCTGAGTGATGAATAGGAATAAAAAAATCAGAATTCTGTTCATGAACCGCCAAAGTTAAAAAAATAGAGCTTATTTGATTACTAAAATAGGACAATGAAAAGTAGTATGAACCAAAACGCGTACTATGATTATAATACAAAATACGTACTTGCCATTAAGTTACATCAGGGCGTGCAACCCTAACCCGAAACCCGTAACCCATAACCCGAAACCTCTTTTTATTTGCCGTCCTCTCAAACATTTTTAACTTTGCAAATACGCAAATGCGCTCTGATAAAGGGCTACAGCATTCCCATCACACATGCACATGAAAAGAACTGTATTAATCGCCCTGGTATGTTTTTTTACCACGCAATTTAATGCATTCGGCATTGGATGTACTGGAGGAACATTTGCTAATGCTACCGGAACTATCGGTGATGGAACTGTCACCACAGTATCTGTGGGAATCATAAACGGCTCCTCGACTGCCGTTTCACCGATTTGTACCGGAACAAATGACGGAATGCGAACCCAGTATACAGTTATCGCCTCTGAACTTGCAAATGCCGGTTTCGTCGCCGGACCAATCAGTTCTCTGGCCTTTCAGCTCAACGCAGGATCGGGAACTGTGCCTGACCTTAAAATCAGAATTTCCGATACACCCTTTCCTGATCTCATCAGCGACTTCGATGAAATGATCTTTACCGATGTGTTCGGTCCGCAGGCTGTTACCGCTCCCTCTGCGCCAGGCTTGTTTACGTTTACCTTCGCCACTCCTTATTTGTGGGACGGAGTTTCAAATATCCTAATCGATATTTGCCATAGCGCTCCTTCTGCCCTTGGAACAACACCTGTTGTAAGCACAGGAACAACACCTCTCGATCGCTGTAACCAGGGTTTCGGAAGTCAGAGTTGTGCTTTATTTACTTCTTCTGCCGGACCAACAATTACTCGTCCGGTTATGACATTTACTCAGAAAGTGTATTCGAACAATACGAACTGCAGTTTCCTGATTTCGCCGGGAGCCGCATTCACAAGCATCACTTTAAACTTTACGGAATTTTTAACCGAAAGCGTAAACGATGTGGTAACCGTTTATGATGGCGGCACAACTGCCTCACCTGTACTCGGACAATACAATGGAAATCTGAATTCATCACTGCCTTCGATTACTTCAACCGGAAATCAGATGCTGGTGAAATTTATTTCCAATGCAAGCATTGTCGATAATGGCTGGTCTGCAAATTATGTTTCGAACTCCGTCTGTTCCCCTTCAATTTCTATCAGCGGAAATACTTCATTCTGCAGCGGATCACAAACTACATTTTCATCTATCGTACAGAACGAAGGAACAACTCCTTCCATCGAATGGTTCGTCAATAATGTCAGTCAGGGTGCCGGAAGTACGTTCTCAACTTCTGCACTTGTTAATTCAGATGTTGTACATGCCGTTCTTACAAGCAACGCTGCATGTGCGTCACCGACTTCTGTTTCATCAAATAATCTTACCATTTCAATTCTGCCTTCTCCGAATGTCGGTATCTTAAGCAATCCGCCGGGAGGAAATGTCTGTGCCGGAAGTTCAATCACACTTTCCGGAATAGGGGCTCAGAGTTATTCGTGGAATGGTATTATTGATGGTGTTGCATTTCAACCGTCTCAAACATCCGTCTACACAGTGACTGGAACAGATGCGAATAACTGCAGTGCAACGGCCTCGATCAATGTCGTAGTCAACCAGCCTCCTTCACCGGTGATCACAACAACAGACGGAGTGTTTTCTGTTTGTCCGGGTACCGCACTCACGCTCGACGCGGGCAACGGTTATTCGAATTACAACTGGAGTTCAGGAGGAACTGCACAGACTGAAACAGTTTCTTCCCCGGGACAATTCACCGTAACCGTTACCGATTTAAACGGATGCACGGGATCAGCGAGTCAGTCAGTATCATTATCACAGGCATTACCGTCAACACCCGGATCAATAAGTGGTCAGACATCAGCATTGTGCAACACGAGCGGAAATGTCTATTTGATATCACCGGTACAGAATGCAACATCCTATTTATGGACAGTGACAAACGGAACAATCGTAAACGGACAGGGAACAACATCGGTAACAGTCGACTTCACAACATTTTCCTCCGCTACCGTTTCGGTGAGAGCGTTGAACGGATGCGGACAGAGTTGCGAGCGTTCGAAAAATATTTCGGGAAAACCAAAGACGCCACAGGCAATTACAGGAAACAGAAAAGGCATTTGCGACCAGACACAGACCTATTCTATCTCTCCCGTTACGAATGCGACGAGTTACTTCTGGAGCAATCCGCCTCATACCACAATCGTAAACGGTCAGGGTACTACTTCAATTACGTTGTCAATAGACAATCAGTTTATAAAAGGAAATCTATCGGTGATGGCTGTCAACGCATGCGGCAATAGCAATTGGTTGCGGACGGAACTCAAGGGTGAACCCGACAAGCCTTCCACAATAAACGGTCCGGGCAACGTATGCCGGTATCAGTCAGGTGTCGTTTATACGACATCGCTTGTTCCGGGCGCTACATCATATTACTGGAAGGTTCCCCGCGGAGCAATTATTCAGTCAGGACAGAATACTCCGTCAATTGCAGTAAAGTTCGGTCATTATAAAGGCGAAATAGAAGTTCGTGCGGTGAATGACTGCGGAGTAAGCAGCGAAAGAAAGAAGAATATCAAATTCACCTGCCGAATTTCTGAAAGCGAATTAACCGAAAGCGAAGAACTATCTGTCTATCCGAATCCTGTGCAAGATATGTTAAACGTCAGCATTCCGGCTGAACATGATCAAATGTGCACCCTGGAAATTTCTGATATATCGGGCCGGATAATTTTTTCGACTAAAGAAAGACTCGCTTCCGGTGAAAATATTTTTAAATATGACTTTAAATTATTTTCGAAAGGAGTTTATCTGGTTCGAATCCTCCGGGAAAATAACGACAGGGAGATTAGGAAGGTTGTTGTTGAGTAGTTAAAATTGAAGGTTGAAGAATGAGTGTTCTGAGGTTATGAAAATAATTATTTTGTTAGGCTATGGTGTGGCCGGGATGAGGAAAGAGGAAAGAGAAAAAAGAAAATAGGCAGAGCAGATAAAAATTAAGTGAATGTGTGAGAAACAGATGCAAGTCTGGTACACAGTTAGATAACCCGAAACCCAAAACTACTTCAATTCAATCTCCGACGTACCGATTACCTGTCCAAGGTGGTAAATCTCGATCTTATATTTCCCTTTCATGAATTCCGTGCCTTTCGCCCACATGATCTGAACAGGAGTAACTGTATTCCTGTAATCAACGGTTTGCTTAAGAGTGAATGCAATATCTTTTCCGTTTGATTTGAATGTTTCCTTATTGGCTGACATGAGACCATCAGGAGCGGTTACCCTGACGAATAAATCGACCGGACCGCTGTCTATAACCCTGTTTTCGGCAAGTGTAAATTCAGTTCTGATAGTCTGAACCTGTTTGGCTTTGACGGTGAGAATTTCCTTTCCGCTTGTGCGGTAGCGAAGTCCCTGAGTAACGATATTTTCTGCTTTCAGTACAGAACCGGCATTGACTTTCGAATATAGTCTTGAATTTTCGGCCGAAAGATTTTCATTTTTCGACATCTCCTGACTCAGGTTACTCGATAAGCTCTGATTTTCCTGCTGAAGCTGAATGGTTACACTCTTCAGCGAGTCAATATTCGCGCTGTAAATGTCATTCATCTCCTTCAGTTTGGCTAGTTCCGCTTTTGCTCTGGCTATCTGCGACGGACCACCTTCACGTATGAGTTTCTGAATTTCGGCAACCTTAGCCTTAATCTCTTCGTCTTTTTCAGAAAGCTGGTTTTGCAAACCGGCATTCTCCGATTTAATCTTTTCGTATTCCGCTTTAAACTGATTCAATTGAACCTGGAGCGCATCCTTCTCAGCCGTTGTTGTTACTATTGTCTGGTTAGCTAGATCGAGGCTGTTCTTTTTGTCGAAAAACTGCCAGAGCAAGAGTCCGTTAGTCCCCAGCAAAATTGTGATTACAATCATCACAATCCCCTTCCTGGGACCCTGTTCCTGATATTCTGCCTTGTTGATGTCTTCTATATCCATTGGTGGCGGTTAAATATTCAGGACTTCAGTAAGTCCTTATTGCTTTCGTCAACATAATTCAAACGCAGATCGGTCAGCAGTCCTTCTATAAGACGCTCCTGGTCAGACGTCAGGTTATTTTTTGTCTTTGATTTAATCAACTCGAGGATGTCTATCGACTGTTTAGCCTGTAACATATCTCTTTCAATCTTATCTGTTGCGGGATTTTTAAGTTTACCCAACGACACCATGGCAGATGAATAGAAAATGTACAGCAATTGACTAAATAACTGTTCTTCAGAATTCATTAAATCGCATTAAATTGAAGTGTCACAAATGTAAAGTTTTTTTTATGTCAACAAAATCGGATTCGACTTTCAGTTATACCGATTTTAGTTTTGACATAACAGATTTAAGAACCCTAAGTTATGATATTATCTCTCGCAAATGAAATAAGAATGGTATAACTTGTGAACCATATGAGCGGTGCAATATCCATATCAAAAATGAATAAATCGGGGCAACGATTTACTTATAAAAACACCGTTGAATGGATGCAGGGCGGCACTAATTATTTCGAAGAACTGGTTAGTCTGATAAACAATGCAAAATATGAAATTCATATTCAGACCTACATTTTCGCCTCTGACCGAACGGGAAACATGGTTGCTGAAGCTCTTATTGGTGCAGCAGAAAGAGGAGTAGAAGTTTTTGTACTGGCCGATGCGTATGGTTCACAGGAATTATCAGGCGCTCTAATTTCACGCATGAAAAGTGCCGGGGTAAATTTCAGAAAGTTTGGAAAGATATACTCAAGAGGTCGCTTTCATATAGGCCGGAGATTACATCAAAAGGTCACTGTTATTGATGGCTATGTGAGTATTGTTGGCGGATTAAATATTTCTGATCATTACAATGAATTTCCCGACAAACCGGCGTGGCTGGATTTTGCCGTAATACTCAGGGGATCTATCAGCCGGCGTTTACTTTATTTGTGTCGCCGCCGCTGGAATGGCTGGCAGTTTTCCCGGTCAGCCCGAAAAAATCTGATGAAAATAACAGCAAGTCCGGTTGACATACCCGGCAAAAGCGGAGTACGTGTTCGACGTAACGATTTCATCAAGAACAAGAATGAAATAGCAATCACATACCGAAATGCATTCAGACATGCGACAAGCTCAATCCTACTCGTTGGCGGTTATTTCCTTCCCGGTGGCCGAACCAGGAGAATAATGAAAAAAGCCATTGAAAGAGGAGTTAAAATTGACATAGTCGTTTCCAGGGAATCGGACGTGAAAATGGTTACTAATGCCCGCAGATATCTCTATGACTGGTTAATGAGAAACGGAATTAATGTATACGAATATTTGCCTGCCAACGTACACGGAAAAGTTCTGATCACCGATGAAAAATGGACATCTATCGGTTCCTATGATCTCAATAATCTAAGTACTTTTTCCAATATTGAATTAAACGTTGACATAAATGACCCTGACTTGTCAGCCTCCCTCGCTTCCCGCATAAAAACGATTATGAATACCGACTGTGTGAAAGTAACTTCCGAAAATCCTTATCGAAGCAAATCACTCTTTTCAAAATTTACCATGTGGCTTTCATACAGGGTTGTGAAAACATTATTCATGCTTTCTGTAATTTTAGCAGGGAGAAAAGAGAAAGAGTTTTGAAATAAATTACAAATTAAAAATTACGAATTACGAATTACGAATTACGAATTACGAATTACGAATTACGAATTACGAATTACGAATAAGATTTTAAAATTGAAAATAACAAAATTTAGCCAAAGAAAATGAAACCCTTCATAAATTCATAGAAGCAGGTAACCCGAAACCCAAAACCCGAAACGACACCTAAGACACCGTTTCAGCCCGCAG
>CAZAON010000231.1:0-6689 GCA_964486655.1 uncultured Flavobacteriales bacterium | reverse complement strand
TATATTGGATGAATTATCAAATTCATGATTCGGTTTTTACAAAAATCAGCATTCCGAGCAATTTGTGTTTGTATAATAATGCAGTAATACAGCCTGAATATTTTTTAGGAAGCGCAGGAGTAAATGAATTATATGCTGTAGTATCTAATACTAATATTCCAAATTATCTTTTAAGTTTTGATTCTTCTTCAACTCAAAATGCTATTTATGACTTAAATCAGTATTATTCTCTTGGAGTTTCACTTTTTCCGGATTCATTTCAACTGTTCGATT
Organism: uncultured Flavobacteriales bacterium; assembly: GCA_964486655.1. GTDB lineage: Bacteria > Bacteroidota > Bacteroidia > AKYH767-A > 2013-40CM-41-45 > JADKIH01. The sequence continues at coordinate 6,416 of CAZAON010000231.1, read as the reverse complement.
TTAATAATAGCAGCGAACTAATTACTGCCTGGAGCAGTTCTTCGGAACCTATTCTTAAAACTAACATTACGGGATTACCGATTGCAACTGAACCTGATGTATGTCCATATCTTGATATTAACCAGGTGCAGGCAAGAATATTAAATGGCGGAAACAATTTTTGGGACTTAATAAACCATAGCCTTTATGAAGTACCAAAGGGCTCGGGGCGGACTGCAATTTTAGCTGAAGGACTCTGGCTAGGAGGAAAGGACCCACAAGGGAACCTGCACATTGCGGCACAAACTTACAGGCAAAGCGGAGCTGATTTCTGGCCCGGACCGCTCGATACAACAAATGCTTCAATCAATCTGCAGACTTCACAGTTGTATGATAGATTGTGGAAGATCGACCGTTATACTGTAAATGTATTCATCGGGAAATTTCTTGATGGTTCCGTAACTAACGGAAGTTACACAGTTCCCGATATTATACTGAACTGGCCTGTTGGTGGAACAGGAAATATCAGTCGTTCGCTCGCTCCATACATTGATTATAATTCAGATGGAATTTATAATCCGTACGATGGCGATTACCCCGATATGAAGGGTGATCAAATGATATGGTGGGTTTTCAATGATAATTTATCGACACATGGTAAAACAAATTCGTCTTCAAACCTGGGTGTAGAAGTTCACGCTTCTGCCTATGCATATAACTGCCCGTTACTCACAGATGGTGACAGTGTTATTAATTACACTACTTTTTATCATTACGATTTTATTAACCGAAGCGATACTACTTATCACGATGTTTATTCATCAATTTATACTGATGTGGATTTGGGATATTATCTCGATGATTACGTTGGCTGTGATACAACTCTGGATATTGCTTATGTTTATAATGGTGATAATTCTGATGAGAGTAACAATAATTATTATTTTTCATACGGCTTAAACCCTCCAATGTTGAATCTTGCATATTTAAAAGGCCCGGAACCTATACCTAATGACGGCCTGGATAATAATCACAATGGAGTGATTGATGAAACAGGAGAGATGTGTATGATGAATTATTTTATATATTATAATAGCGATGCCTCTGTTCAGGGGATCCCCAGTACCGCTGATGACTATTATGGTCGATCACGAGGACTTTGGTTAGGTGGAGCGCCAATGACTTATGGTGGTACAGGTTTCGATCCAAACTCTACGGATACCACTCATTATATGTTTAGTGGTGATCCTTTTGACAGCACGCAATGGTCAGAATATTTTCCTTGCAACACATGTACATTACCTAATGAACCATCCGACAGAAGATTATTTGTCTCTTCCGGACCATTCGAACTACCTGCCCACGGCAAACGATCAATAGATTATGCTTATGTTTTTACCCGTGAGCCCAATGCTCCAAACGGGCCGTATACTTCATTTGCAGTAAATTCAGATCAGGTACAGCGAATAAAGCATTTCTTTGAAACTGATAGTTTCCCTTGCAAACATTTAGTGGGAGTAGAGGAGGCCGAAGTCGATGCAAATTCTATTTCATTGTTTCCAAATCCTGCCCGGGGTTCTATTCGTGTTTCATATAGTAATGATGGGGCTCCTGTTAAATATTACATTTCAGATATAATCGGACAGTCAATCACCTCGCCTCGAAAAGCACCGTCTAACACTTTCGAAGTAAATCTTAGCTCACTTACTCCGGGGATTTATTTGCTGACGCTTGAAACGAAAAATGGAAAGGTGACAAAGAGGTTTGCTGTGGAGTGAAGGTTGTATTTTACGGATAAATAAAAATAAAATTTCTCGCAAGGGCGCAAAGGCGCAAGGGCGCAAAGAGGGGTGGGCTAATCCAGAATGTTTGAACTAAGCTAATGTACCCCTTTTTAAATATTTATTTCTCTTCGAATACTCAGCGTTCTCCGCGATCAATTGAATGAATTTCTCGCAATGGCGCAAAGGCGCAAAGAGGGGTAGGCTAATCCGGAATGTTTGAACTAAGCTAATGTACCCTTTTTTAAATATTTATTTCTCTGCGAATACTCAGCATTCTCCGCGATTAATTGAAAGAATTTCTCGCAAGGGCGCAAAGACGCAAAGAGGGGTAGGCTAATCCGGAATTTTTGAACTAAGCTAATGTTCCCTTTTTTAAATATTTATTTCTCTGCGATTTCTCTGCGAATACTCTGCGTTCTCCGCGATTAATTGAAAGTGTTTCTCGCAATGGCGCAAAGGCGCAAAGAGGGGTGGGCTAATCCAGAAAGTTTGAACTAAGCTAATGTTCCTTTTTTAAAATTTTATTTCACTGCGCCTCAAGATCGAAACAATAAGTGGCGATACCTGAACCGGAAATAAAATCATTATTGGAATATTTGCTTTTAATAAACTGGTATATATTCATGCAAAGTGAATAAAAAGAAACAGTAATATAATTTAATTAAGTGTAAGTAAGTTGTGTAAGTGTATTGTAAGTCAAAGTGTAAGTGATAGTGTAAACGAGGGCCTAATAAGTCATCTAAAACTTTGAATTCTGGAATATTGGAATTCTGGAATAATGGAATACTGGAATACCACAATCACCGAATCAGATACATCTTCCCCCACCCACGCTTAAAATACTTGTCAACTTCCGTTTCGCGGTGTTCAATCGTTTCCCCGTGAAGTTCACTCGTCACACGATAGAGGTAAAGTCCGTTAGCAAGCCTGTCGCCATACTCGTCTGTTCCGTCCCAAGCATAGTCGGTGACGTTTCTGCCGATGTGAATATTTCCCAATTCATTTTGCATAATTTCGCGAACCACTTTTCCGCTAATCGTCATAATCTGAATTTTCATTCCGGTCGGAATCTCATTTCCAGTTAGCGTAAATACAAAGCGGGTAGAAGTAGAGAACGGATTCGGATAGTTGAGTACTTCCGTAATAGTCGAACGGTTTATTACTTCGAATGAAATCCGGTAATTATATCTTCCCGATTCGTTTTTACTACGATCGGTTGCTTCAACTTCAATCGTATAAATTCCATCTGTCGTAAAGGTCGGATTCCAGTCTATCCGGCAACTGTTTTTCGGAAGTGATGCAGGCGTGAACCGTAATAATTGTCCATACGATGGTAAATTCCATTCGATTCTCTGAGGAACAAGCGATCCGGGCGGAGTAATGTAAACCCTGAAATTGGAAGTGTCATTTAATGCGAGAAACTTATTCTCATCGTGAAGCAACACGCTGATCTGCGGTTTTCCTGAAACTATATCATTATTTAAAATGTGTACGCCATCGAAAGTAACATCCAGTATCGGATTCGTCTTATCACGATCGATGGTGAATTTCATTTCTGCAATATTATTGAAGTGATGCTTTTCGGGCTGATGATAATTTCCTATGTATGGATTCGCTTCAATCCACAAGCTGTTTTCACCCGCTAATCCGAATGTGCTGTCTATTCTGAACTCTGCATTCAGGAATTGATTTACACGCAAAGAATCGAGTTTGAATAATGCAAGGTCGTGTCTTATACGGTTGTTATCATACAGGTAAAAGCGCACCGACAGACTATCCATCGGAAGATTGCTGATGTTTTCAATTGCCATGGAAACACGCATAGTATCTCCTTCCTGGAGCGGATTCGAATAAAAGTTGTAATTGCGGTTTGGATTCAATGCGCATTCGGGAACTTCATCGTAATAAACTCTCCAGTATGTCATTTGCGATGGCGTCAGCAATGAATCGTCACGCAAATATGTCTGTAATTTAATGTATGGATAATCCGTTGCCGAAATCCAGCTGAGTGATGTATCTTTTCCTGTGAGGTATTGAATTCCATAAGCCAGAGTATCCCAGACATTCGAATTATTCAGTCCGTAAATATTTACTCTTACGGTATCCTGCGTCGGTGATTCAAGCGAATGCTGGTTCCAGTGTAACGATTCCCATCTTGTTGATGGTCCGATCATGACTGAATTTATATTACCGCGATTCCATGTGCTTTGCAGTAAAGCAGTAAGCGTAATCGAATCAGTTGTATTACTTCCATGCACTTGAATGTTTGCTGATTGATTTCCTTTTTGAGTGAAGTAAGCAAAAGGCATATTATCAGCAAGAAATGCAGTATCGAAACCCAGTGAACTGATTGCGTTCTTAAACGGATCATCCATAGAAGTATATGCATGGGTAAACCAGGAATACATAACAATGTAGTTGTTATCGGGTACCCTGTTTATAAATGCCTGCAAACTATCCATTGTGACCTGTGAACCAAAACGGTAGATGAAATAATTTTCCGCCCTGTTTCTGCAGGATCCACTTCCGGGATCAGAACATGTACCGAATGGCGATGGTGTAAAGATGTTAGCCTGACCATAATCAACAGAACAATTCGTCATAGGCTGAAGCGATATAGAATCAAGCACAGCAACCATTACGGCAGGCCAGGTCTGACAACCGTTATATTCTACCGGTGAATTGTTCAGATAATATCCAACCTGGTTGTACTCTGATGGTCCGCTCGGTGCTCCCATTGTCAATATTCGTAAAGTCTTATTGTTATTTACGAAATCGAATTTTCTGCCGTACGTATCGTAATTGATATTCTCAAAATTATCTTTCTTAAACTGGTGGAAATGCGATTGTGCCCAGCCGGTCTTATTCGGAATATACATGAATGAACTCTGCTGCCAGTGGAAGTGAGTTGTATCATATTGTATTGAATCGTTTGCAACACGCCAGTAATAAACAACACTGTCCTGTAGCGTGTAGTTCTGAGGTTCCCAGCTGATGACTCCGCCGCTGTCTGCTACAGTCGTAAACCGGTACATCGGACTTGTTTGTCCGCCCGGAGTTGCATCTTTCAGATCCAGATCTATCGTATCAATTTCAAATGTGTAGCTGGCATTACCAATCATCGGATTTGAAGTGCTCGCTTTTAAGGTTACGGTATTGAAAGGATGAATGGCGTAATCGGGCGGATAAACGGGAATCAGATCTTTCGAAATGATGAAAAAGTCTGTCGTTGCAACGTTGTTTGTGTAATTCTCAATTTCATCAAGTGAATCCGGAAGGTCAATTTCAACTTTCAGTTTATTTAATCCCGCCCCTGTAACACCTCCTGTTTTTAATTTTACCGTTAGATCGTCTGAATAAAAACAAGCACCACGTCTGAACACATAAACAGAATCAATATTCCCCGGATAAGTATGTGTTACTTTAACGTCGAACGAATCAGGAATTGCACGGCCGTAATTTCTTGTTGTAATTGCTACGGAGAAAGTATCGAGGTCGGTAGAAATCTCAGCCGGATTAAATCTGATTTGCGATTCACTGATCACATAATCCGGTTTCGAAAAATTATTCAGGCAAATGGCAGGATCGCCCTGCAAAGACATCTCATTCGAAACTTGTTTTTCTGACTCCTGATTCGTTACCTGTATTTCCTGAATGGCCAATTGCATTAATTTCCCAACAGGCGCGCCATAATTCTGCCGGCTCGCATGCTTGAATAATGCATTCGTATATTCAAATAGAAAGAGAGGAGCGCCAAGGCCAACACTTGCTAAAAATCCAATTGCTGCTTTTTCAGGTTCCAAAACAAATTTCTCGCTCACGCTTTTTTGCGAAGTGTGAAAATCACCCGCGAAGCAGGAATTCGCTACTACGAACGGATATCTTCCGTGATTTTGATACTCTGATGGTTCATCGGTACTTGCATCGAATCCGGCTCCACTGGCATGACCGAAGAACGTCATAATCGAAACCCCGGAGTCAATTTGAGCCTGTAATGAGTCTGAAAGATTGATCTGTATCGGTGAAGTGTTATACTTGAGATAGGTCGTTACATGTCCGCCATATAAACTGTCTTCCAAAAGATTTTCGTATTGAGAAAGATAACCGGCAAGTTCCTGTTGCTGTGTTAAAGAATTTCCACCGCCGAAATGTAAAATTTCTTTCATCCAGCTTTGTGGCTGTCCTTTTTGCGCGGCTTCGTATTCTTCTACCTTATGTAAATAATTCGTTACATCAGTTCCATTCATCGCACTAAGTCTTCCAATCGGAATTCTTGGCTCCCATTGTGAGCCATTGATGCCGACAGTAAGAAGTACATCGGAAGGAGGAACTCCATAAGATGGTACTGCAGTTGCTCCGAAATAAGAAGGATCGTTTCTGAAATCGTAAGCCGAATATGATTTACCGATCAGGAAGATATGCTGAGCCTCTGTTGGCCATGTATCGAGTATGTAATGAGAGAAATTCTTTATCGACAATGGATGTTTGGAAATACCATATGCAAACTGATCAGTTAATTCTTCGATATCAACTACAAGGGTGCCGTACCTGTGCAATGCCAATGGTGATTCCCTGTAATTGGAATATGATGTCGCCTCGCTCCATAATGACTTGCTCGTAATAATAATAAATGCCGAATCAACCGGACTTGCT
>CAZAON010000230.1:0-32343 GCA_964486655.1 uncultured Flavobacteriales bacterium | reverse complement strand
CGTCTGAATTTGCCTTATCATTTGTTGCACGCATGTAGGTATCAGCCATTGACATAAAATTTTCAAAAAAGAAACGTTTCATATCTTCAATCATCATTTCCTTTGTCCATAAATCTATCCGCAACGTAGTGAGGTCTTTCGGGTCCCATACATTAAGCATTATTGCACTGCATGGTTTAACTCCGTCAATTCCGCTATCGGTAGCCGACCAGTGAATGGCATCCGGGATTCGGGTTTCGTCAAGTGTTATTTTGAATTTTATTTCTGATTCCATTATTAATTTTTTTCCGGTTTATATTTTGATTCATTAAAAATCTTCATCATGTCTCTTTGCTCCATTAGCTGACGAAGACTTACTTCGGGATGATTTTTCATATATGATCTTACAATCCGCCATCCTATAAATTGTCCGATGTTACCCGGCGACTCCTTTGGAAAACCATTTGTTGTCGGACCATCATTCACAAATTTATTCATGAGATTGGGGTCGGCACTAAAAAGTAATTTATTATCGATAAAGAAACTCCATATCTTTTTCTCATTCGCCAAACACCATTCAACTTGATTGCCTGTGTAACCGGTTTTGATTGAATCGGGAGAATCGGGCATTATTTTATCCAGGAAATAAATAACCCTTCCCTGAGAAATAATAAAATCAATCATTCGTGCGGAGGTCTCATCAATTCCGTAATCACTGATAGCCCATCCTTTCATTGCATCATTCACGATATAACTCTTGTCCATCCTGTTTCTCATGAATGCAGGCAAAGCCGGTTCAATAGTCGAGTAATACCTGTATTTCGACCCCAGATACATATCGAGACTAACAGCCAGATTAGTCGAGTCATTCACAACAGAATATGCAAATCCCGATATTATCGTTACAATTTTAGGAACTTCTTTCTCGGGAAAGTAATACTTGTAATAACGAAATGCTTCAGTAAATTCCTTTTCCTTGTCTTCAAAATTCGAATACATATTCTCACAATCCGTATAAACAGCCTTTAAGCTGGTATCAGTCAGAAAACCTCTTAAACGATCGTACATTAATAATGAGTCTTTAGAACCGATTCCTGTGACTCCAAACAAATAAAGATTTAAAAAGTTCCCATATTTACTTCTTAAATCTGTTAATCCGCCCTCTATATTATCGGGATTAATTGCAAATAAATCCTTTTCGAACCTTTCGATTGTTACCTTTACATTTATTGATGAAACATCCGGTTTATCATCTTCCGTATTGCAGGAAGAAATAAACAGCAACATGTAGATAACAGCAAGAATTCTGCCCAATACTGATAAACGATATTTCATTAACATTGCATATATTCAATACTTCTGCAAAAATATAATTGATATTACACGTACCGACCAAAACCCAAAATAAAACCCATGAAAAAACTAATTATTGCAGCAATTGCAACATTATTGACCTCAATAACTTATGCTCAAAGCGAATCAAAGTTGCATTTTGGATTGAAAGCTGCTCCTTCACTGGCCTGGTTGAGATCCGATTCGCCGGAAGTTTCCTCCGATGGATCGAAGTTTGGATTCTCATACGGACTGATAACTGAATTTAACTTCGCTACAAATTATGCATTTGCAACAGGAATAGATGTTACATACCGTGGAGGTAAATTTAAAACTGAAGAAAAATCAGGAGACACAACAACAATAAGCAAAACATCCTATTCACTCCAATACATAGAACTTCCCTTAACACTAAAGCTTAAAACCAATCAGGTCGGATATCTGACTTATTATTTGCAGGCTGGGGTTGCTCCGGGTTATAACATCAGAGCAAAAGCCGATATTGATTATACCATTACTACCGGTTCCGGCTTAAGTTCAAGCGGGGAATCAAACAATTATGATGTAAAAGATAATATTAACGCCTTCAACTTATCCATGATTATCGGAGGTGGTATTGAATATACAATGACCGGTTCAACTGTACTATTGGCCGGAATTCAGTTTAACAACGGCTTTTTAGATGTTTTTGACGATGATATCAAAACCAATAGCAATTATCTTGCATTAACCGTAGGCGTATTGTTTTAAAACATTCATTTACCTTTGGTGCGGCGGAAAATAACTCCGTCGCACTTTTTTATGCGTATAGCTCTTGCCCAGCTTAATTTTACAATTGGTGATTTTGAAAACAACACCAATCGTATTTTAGAAACTATCCTTTGTGCGAAAAAGGATAACGTCGATCTAATTTTATTTCCCGAATTATGCATAAGCGGCTACCCTGCCCGCGACTTTTTGGAATTTGAGGATTTTAACAGGCGATGCATTGAAGCCGCAAATACTATTGCGAAAGCCTGTACCGGAATTACCGCAATCGTCGGCTGTCCGGTCGTGAACCCCAAACCCGAAGGCAAAAACCTCTTTAACTCTGCCCTTGTATTATGCGAAGGAAAAATTACCGATCAGATTCATAAAGCCCTTTTACCGAATTACGATGTGTTTGACGAATACCGTTACTTCGAACCTGAACGTAACTTTCATTGCATTACTGTAAAAGGGAAACGCATTGCCCTTACAATCTGCGAAGACCTCTGGAACATTGAAGATGATCCTATGTATGTGTCTTCTCCAATGGAATTTCTCATTAAAGAAAGTCCGGTACTCATGTTGAATATTGCGGCTTCCCCTTTCGATTATGTACATGCTGATCAACGCAAGGCCATATTGAAAAGAAATGTGAACCTCTACAACCTGCCTTTACTTTATGTCAACCATACCGGCTCTCAAACAGAATTAATTTTTGACGGTGGCTCTGTCGCATTTGATTCAAAAGGCAATATTGTGAACGAATTAAAATACTTCGAAGAGGATTATGCTGTTTTCGAATTTAATGAAAACACAAATGAGATGTCAAATACTTCAGCATCCTCCGCTCCTGCCGAATCGGGCAGCAAGTCATCTTATACGAAACCATCGGGCGAAACCGAATTGATTTACCGTGCGCTGGTATTGGGAATCAGAGACTATTTTAAAAAGCAGAATTTTAAAAAAGCGATACTCGGACTTTCGGGCGGAATTGATTCAGCTCTTGTAACATGCCTCGCTGCAGATGCTCTCGGCCCTGAAAACGTACATGTAATTTTAATGCCATCGCAATATTCATCTTCAGGCTCTGTGGATGATTCAATTGCATTAATAAAAAATACAGGCGTAACTCACCATATTATTCCGATCGAAAAAATTTACAATGAATATCTTTCGGCGCTTAAGCCTTACTTCGACGGACTCCCATTTAATACCGCCGAAGAAAATCTCCAGGCACGAATCAGAGCCGGATTGCTCATGGCCGAGTCAAATAAATTCGGGCAAATACTTTTGAATACCTCTAACAAGAGTGAAGCAGCTGTCGGATACGGAACGTTATATGGAGACATGTGCGGCGGAATTTCGGTTATCGGTGATGTATACAAAACACAGGTTTATGCTTTGTCAAATTATATAAATCGTGACCGTGAAATAATTCCACAGGCAATTATTACAAAACCACCTTCGGCAGAACTTCGTCCGGGACAGAAAGACAGCGACTCTTTGCCTGAGTACGACATTTTAGATAAAGTTTTATATCAATACATCGAATGCAGAAAAGGTCCGAATGAATTAATACAAATGGGATTCGATAAAGACCTGGTGAAACGTGTTTTGAAACTGGTAAACACGAATGAATATAAACGCTATCAGACTCCTCCCATACTTCGCGTTTCGCCAAAAGCTTTTGGAATGGGACGGAGGTTGCCGATTGTGGGGAAATACCTTAGTTAATTGAAAATTTTAAATTTTGTAGAGACGCAATGCATTACGTCTCTACAAAATTTTCAATTAATCGTCCACGTTTCTTTTCCACGCAGCAATGCATCCAGATCTCCCGAGCCTTTCTTAGCCTGGCTGTCGGTGATTTGCTGAGTCATTTTGTCTTCGTAACAATTACGGTCTTCAACATAGAATAGACCAAACGGACGAGGAAGGTGATTTGGATTTTTCGGATTGTCGAAGAATCTTGAAAGTATACCTGCTTTTACTCGATCTCTTTCATCATGAACCCAAAGATCATTTGCAGAAACGCCGTCAGCAAGATTAACAACAACAGGAGTGAATCCATCAAGTCGAATTCCTTTATCGTTGTTGTCGCCGAAAATCAATGGCTTTCCGCTTTCCATGAATAATGTTTCATTTTTCTTGGTCGACTTCTCCGTGAAAACTTCGAATGCTCCATCGTTGAATACATTACAGTTCTGATAAATCTCTACGAATGAAGCTCCTTTATGCTCATTAGCACGACGAAGAATCGCCTGCATATGCTTCGGATCCCTGTCCATTGTACGGGCTACGAATGTTGCATCTGCACCCATACATAAAGCGATCGGATTGAAAGGATGATCAACCGAACCCATCGGAGTAGACTTAGTCACCTTTCCTTCTTCTGAAGTCGGTGAATATTGTCCTTTTGTTAGTCCGTATATCTCATTATTGAAAAGCAGAATATTCACATTGAAATTTCTGCGGAGCATATGAATAGTATGATTACCACCGATTGACAAACCATCACCGTCGCCGGTTACAATCCAGATACTCAACTCCGGACGAGAAGCTTTTAGTCCGCTCGCAATGGCAGTTGCACGACCATGGATCGAATGCATTCCATACGTTTCCATGTAGTACGGAAAACGGGAAGAACATCCGATACCGGAAATGAAAACGATATTCTCACGCGCGATTCCCAATTCGGGAATAACAGTTTGCGCCTGTTTTAGAATACTGTAATCGCCACATCCGGGGCACCAGCGAATATCCTGGTCAGTTACGAGTTCTTTATTGGTGAATTTTTCGGCAGTTGATTCCATGCTTGGGGGTTGCTTTATCTATTTGTGTCGGAGGACTGTTTCGGGTTTCGGGTTGGGGGCTACTGGTTTTGATGGTGTCGTGGTACTGTTTCGGGTTTTGGGTTTCGGGTTGGGGGCTGCTGGTTTTGATGGTGTCGCAGTTGGGTTTTGGGTTTTGGGTTTCGGGTTGGGGCGCCTCCGTAATTTTTAATTTTTAATTTCTTCTAACAATCTACTTCTTAAAGTAAGTCTCAATCTTATTAAGAATTTCTTCAGCTGCAAACGGCATACCCTGGATCTTGTTGAGACCTTCTGCAGGAATCAGATATTTATCACGAAGTACTTTTATCAATTGCCCTGTATTCATTTCAGGGACGAGAACGTGTTCGAAGTTGTAAAGTATTTCGCCGAGGTTTTTCGGGAAAGGCTTGATATAACGAACATGAGCATGAGAAACATCGAGTCCGCGGTTGCGGGCTTCAAGAACCGCACTCTTAATTGCTCCAAATGTCGATCCCCAACCGAGTACAAGTAATTTTCCTTTGTTGTTTCCAACTTCGATTGTCTGTTCAGGAATATAGTCAGCGACCTTCTCAACTTTTGCATCGCGCATTCTAACCATGAACTCATGGTTTTGTGCTTCATAGCTGATGTTGCCAGTCTCATGCTGCTTTTCGATACCGCCGATACGATGCTCAAGATTTTTCGTACCCGGGATAGCCCATGGACGGGAAAGTTTTTCGTCACGCTTATATGGAAGGTATTTATCACCGCCGTTCAGTTCTTTTGCAAAGTTGACCTTAATCTCAGCGAGATCAGAAGCTTTAGGGAACATCCATGGCTCGGCGCCATTTGCAATGTATCCATCTGTAAGAAGAATCACCGGAGTCATGAAGTTGACAGCGATTCTGCATGCTTCATAAACCATATTAAAACAATCAGATGGTGTTGCAGCGGCTACGACCGGAATCGGAGCTTCACCGTTTCGGCCATATAATGCCTGCATCAGGTCACTCTGCTCGGTTTTGGTTGGCAATCCGGTTGAAGGACCACCACGCTGAACGTTAATGATAACAAGAGGCAGCTCTAACATTAATGCGAGTCCCATTGCTTCTGCTTTTAGAGCGATACCCGGACCGGAAGAAGCCGTTACCCCGAGAGAACCGCCGAAACTTGCACCGATTGAGGAACAAATAGCTGCGATTTCATCTTCGGCCTGAAAGGTCTTAACTCCGAAATTTTTCTGCTTTGAAAGTTCGTGTAAAATATCGGAAGCCGGTGTGATTGGATAAGTTCCGTAGAATAATTGCAAGCCGGATTTCTGAGAGGCCGCAATTAGTCCGAGCGCCGTAGCCTGATTACCCATGATATTACGGTAAGTACCCGGAGCAATTTTAGCCGGACCGATAGAATACCTGGTACTGAATTCTTCGGCAGTTTCACCGAAGTGGTAACCGGATTTAAGAACTTTAATGTTCGCATCGAGTATGTCCGGCTTTTTGCTGAATTTCTCTGTGAGGAATTTCAGGGTATGATCCATCTCGCGGTTGTACATCCAGTAAAGGAAACCGAGGACGAACATATTTTTAGCGCGGTCTATTTCTTTGACACCCAGAGTAGATCCGGCCAGGGCGGCGCGGGTCATCTTGGTCACGTCGATTTTGATTACGCGGTAGTTATCGAGGGATGAATTTTCAAGCGGGTTTTCACTTTCCGGAATGCCTGCGAGGCGAAGATTTTTCGGATCGAAACCATCGGTATTGACGATGATGATTCCGCTTTTACGCAGGAATTTGATGTTTGCTTTAAGGGCTGCTGCATTCATAACCACAAGCACATCGCAGAAATCGCCGGGAGTGAATATTTCGACCGAACCAAAGTGGAGCTGGTATCCGGAAACACCTGCCAGAGTGCCTTGCGGAGCCCTGATTTCGGCCGGAAAATCCGGAAATGTGCTGAGGTCGTTACCGAAAAGGGCAGCAGTATTGGTAAACTGTGTCCCGGTAAGCTGCATTCCGTCTCCGGAATCTCCTGCAAACTTGATAATTACATGATTTAAGACTTCATTTTGACGTTCCATAGTGGGTACTTTACACAGGGTGTGAAGTTACTTAAATATTGAAAAGTGAATATTGAAAAGTGAAAATTTAGTGGAGTTTTTAAGCATTCTGTTATGCATAACGTCCCGATTTTCCTCTCCGTATCGGGTAAGAGCCCGTGGCTACCCCAATAGACAGCCAGATTGGAAACCCTTTGCACGAAAAGCCGGCAGTTAATAGTCAACAATTTGCCTGAGGTGATGCTCCATATGCCCTAAATAATCCTTGATCAAAAACTCCAGTGTCACTATGCGACCATCAGACATCTTGCATTTACGTTGCATATTCTGTAAGGGAATTCGTTTTATGATTCCGAAGTATCTCCTTTTTGCTCCACTTTTCGGGATGCGGTTTTAGAGAAAATGACTGCTCATCTGCCCAAGACAACAACGACGGAATTACTTTACATAAATATTCCAGTCTTTCAATTGATGATTCTATCATAGCTTACCGCAGGGTTTTAATAAAAACCAAAGTTATGTATTTGAACAACTGAAGTATATTCTTTTATTGACTCAATACATTTTATTTTCATAATTTAGTTTCGTAAAAAAATCTGAAAAAATGAATCACGTATCTCAATCATATCTTAACGAATTAAATGCCGAATACAAATCAACACATTTATGTTTGGAACGCATTCCTGAAAAATTGTTCGATTACCAGCCTCATCCGAAATCCATGAAAATGGGATACCTGGCATTACTCGTTGCTGAAATTCCGTTATGGATTAAACATATGGTAGTTGATGGTTCAATTGATTTTGTCACCTTCAAACATTTTACTCCTAAAAATACTTCCGAACTGGTTATGCATTTCGAAGAGAACATGGAAGCGGCAAGAAAAGCATTGAAAGATACAAATGACCAGGAACTTGAAAAGAGTTTTTCCTTAATGGCAAACGGCAAATTGCTATACACATCATCAAAAAAGAAAGACATTGGAGTAACGCTTAACCATTGGGTTCATCACAGAGGGCAACTAACTGTCTATATGAGATTAAATGAAATACTTGTTCCGTCTATATACGGCCCGTCTGCAGATGACAATACTTTTAGTGAATTACATTCATAGAACTTTGAAATCGAATTGACCGAGGCATTCTGCATTAATACAGAAGCGGCGCTTACCCTTTCAATACCCGAATTCGAAAAAGAAAATTTTAACGGTATTATTGTTTTAATATTTCGAATGAATACCCGTTAACTTTTACATAATATTTTCCTGTGGACCATTCGGAAGTATTGAAGTATAACGGCGACACTTTTGATTCATATACCATTTTACCGCCTGAATCGTAAATTCTAATTTCCTTTAACTCAGAATTGCTTTTCAAATACAATGCATTTCCGAATGGATTCGGATAAAAAGAAATGCCGCTTTCATCGACAACAGTATTCACAGATGAAATCAGTTGATTTCGTATTACACCTAAATGCCTTGAATTAAAAGGATATAAATCGGACCATACAATATCATTATCCGTGTCACCATCAATATCTGCTGTGTAAATCCTGCTATAATGAAAAGCTGAATCAATAAAAGCTGTTGAAATCAAATTGCCGGAAGTATCATTCACCTTCCAATAAATCCCGGTACCCGATGAAGGACAAAATACAGCATCGTCAAAAAAATCTCCATTCATGTCATTTAATTCAAAAATACAGCTAGTCTGATTTGCAACTCCGAAATACGAAGTCTGATAAATCTGAAATACACCCGATCCGTCGTTTGTGTCAATATTCAAATCGGTAGAAGGATTTGAAGGAACTATAATATCAGCATCACCATCGTTATCGATGTCAGACTGATCCATAAATCCAAATAAATCGGAGGTGATTGTATTAAATATTGCAAAAGTTCCATTCTGATTATTTTCGTAAACTCTGACACCTGACGAAGAATTAACTGCAAAATCAATAAATCCGTCGCCCGTAAAATCACTCACAACCATATTATAAAATTCAACACCATTCGCGACTTCAACTCTGGCACCGAAGCTGTCGTTTCCAAAATTCTCATAAGTAGCAATTTCAAGATCATGGCAGCTGATAACATCAAGGTCGGTATCATTATCAACATCAGCGAAATAACTGTTGACTGCAGTTGCTTCAATTGAATCATCCAATACTAATTCTGTGAATGACATTGAAGCATTACTAATATACAAAATGACACTGACGGGCGCAGAACTACCCACTCCACCGTTATTTGTTATCAGAATATCACGAAACCCATCAGTATTTTCATCAGCAATGTCAATATGTATCGGGAAAAAAGCATTTGTACCAACCGGGGACATCCTGTTAAAAGTTGAATTTGAATTTTCATACCAGTAAACTGTATCGCTCTTCAATGCAACAACAATATCCTGATCACCGTCATTGTCCAGGTCTGAAGATGAAATGCATTCTACAGCTATTGAAAAAGAAGAATCAATTACTTCCGGATTTCCAAATTGAGCACTACTTTTTAAAGTAATTAATAAAAGCTGAATAATGATAAAATAAAATCTCATAAATTAGAATGGATCACATACCTAAGGCAAATTTATAAAAAGAAAGATCATAGGCTAAAATTACAATCCCGGAAATTACTCCTCTGCACCTTTGCGCCTCTGCGCCTTTGCGAGAAAACACTTTTTTTTTCGTTGGTCTTGTTAAAATTTTACGCTTCGTGCGATATTAGAAAATAATCTCTCACATCCCTTAACTCACTTTAACTTAAAAACCAGTTCGATTTAACTGTTGTTTAACACTCATTTCCGGGTTACAGATGTACATTGGTAACAATTCAGTCCGTCATTTTTTTCTTCAAAAAACTTCGAATGCGCTTAAGAATATTCATTTTACTTTTTCTTGCTTGTGCATCCTGTTTGAACGCTTATGCGAAGTCAACAACAACCATTACAGGTCAGGTCGAAGATGCGTCCAAAAATCCGGCCCCATTTGCAAATGTAATTTTGCTGAATGCGAATGACAGCTCAGTTGTCAAAGGAGCATTGAGCAATGAAACAGGAAATTTTACTTTCGAGAATGTTGATTCAGGACAATATATTGTACTTGTATCACAATTAAGTACTAAATATTACTCACCTTCATTCATCATCGGCGAGAATATAACCGAAAAACAACTTGGAAAAATTTCTCTACCTGCATCTTCGGTTGATCTGAATGAAGTTGAAGTGTCAGCTCTTCGTCCGTTTATTGAACACAGGCTTGATGAAACAGTTGTTAATGTTGAAAACAGCATTGTAAATGCGGGCGGAACCGCACTCGATGTTTTACGCACTTCGCCGGGCGTTACTGTTGATGCCGAAGGAAACATCCGTCTTTCGGGCAAACAGGGTGTTATGGTAATGGTCGACGGAAAACCTACTTACTTATCCGCTAAAGATCTTTACGAATTACTTCGAAATACTTCATCAGATCAGTTATCCCAGATTGTAATTATGACCAACCCTTCGGCCAAATGGGATGCTGCCGGCAATTCGGGCATCATCAATATTAAGATGAAGAAGAAACAAAATATAGGATTGAACGGAAGCGCACGCATCAGCTATGGCCAGGGAAGATATCCGGATTTCGGAACGGGCTTCAGCATGAATTACCGTAACGAAAAAATTAATGTATTTGGGGGTTATGATTTCATGCGCGCATTTTATTTCGAACAAATCACGAACAAAAGAAAATTCAACGAAGAAAATTATACTTCAGAATTTGATCAGGAGACATTCGATAAAGGCGGCTTTTTCTCAAACAACTTCCGTACGGGATTAGATTATTATGCAGGTAAAAATATCATCATCGGCGGACTCATAAAAGGCAATCTCTTTAACAATCACGATGAAACTACGGCTACCACTGACATATTAAACACTTCGGATTCGCCTGATTCCGGTTATGTGACTGAAAATATCAATGACAGTAAATGGAACAATATATCGGCCAATCTGAATGTCCTGTATAAAATTGACACATTAGGAAGTGAACTTAGTGCCGATGCAGACTATGCTCACTTTGACAACGGAAGTGATTTCAATTTCACAACTGATCATTTTTTCAATAATGGATTCCCGGGTTACTCCGAATTAGCATTTGCAAATCAGCCTGCCGATATAAAAATTAAATCCTTCAAAACAGATTATCTGAAGCAATTCAAAAACAAAATAAAATTTGAAAGCGGTCTCAAGGCGAGTAATGTTATTACGGATAACGATGTGAAATATTATAATTATGAAGACGATGTCGCCGTAATAGACTCGGGCAAAACAAATCATTTTACGTACAAAGAAAATATTAATGCGGCTTACCTGATTCTATCGGGCGAATTCGGGAAATGGGGAATAAAAACCGGATTAAGAGCCGAACAGACAATAGCCGATGGACATCAGTCAGTCAATAATGAATCTTTCAGTCACAATTATACAGACTTATTCCCCAGCACATTTATTAATTATAGTTTTTCCGAAAATCATCAATCCATTCTTTCATACAGCCGCAGAATCGACCGCCCCGAATATGGGCAGCTCAATCCATTCAAATATTTTATTGACCCTTACAATTATCGTCAGGGAAATCCAAATCTAAATCCGCAGTTCACCAATGTGTTCGAATTGAAATACGTTTTCAAACGCCTGTACTCTATCGCTTTTAATCTGAATCATACTACAGATGCAATGACACAAATTGCAAAACAAATTGATTCAATTCACACAACTTATATTACAACTGAGAATCTGGACACCCACGATAACTACGGAATAACACTCAGCATTCCGGTTCAGCCAACAAACTGGTGGGAAAGCAATAACAATTTCTATGTGTACAACAATAGCTATGACGGACTTTCGTCAGCCGGTGAAGTAAACAAGCGTCTTACAACATTCTCTTTCAATTCATACAACTCATTTTCGTTTCCAAACGGATGGAGAGCCGAATTAAGTGGCTATTTTAACACAAAAGCACTTTATGGTACGACGATCTCAAATCCAATTGGATCGGTTGCCATCGGAGTCAGTAAATCATTCCTTAACGACCGGTTTACACTTCGCGCACAAATCAATGACATTTTTCACACTGAAATTACTACTTCGGTAATACAGTATCAAAATATTGATGTAGATTTAAAGCAGGTTTATGACAGCCAGTTTATCAGACTGCATCTTTCGTATAACTTTGGGAAGAAAACCGTTGCAAGGGCGAGACAAAGAAGTACGGGATCGCAGGAGGAGCAGAACAGGATTAATACTACGAGGTAATTAGTGTTTAATGAAAATTGAAGATTTTAAGGCTCGATGAACATTATAAGGCAATTGATTAATTTTTTTTATACTGATTCGTTACCTGATTGAAAAAACGATCTAACCCGATTAATCAACATTATAAATATGGAAAAATACGACTATGATGAAATACTTAGCAGACTTGAGAAAATTTCAGGCTGGGTATTAAAAAACAATGCTCTGGAGAAGCAATTTATTTTTAAATCTTTCAAAGAGGCTTTATCCTTTATGAATAGTGTCGGCGATGTTGCCGAAGAAATGAATCACCATCCCGAATTTTACAACTTGTACAACAAGGTCAGATTAAGGCTGAACACGCATGATGCGGGAGGAATTACGGAAAAAGATTTTGAGCTTGCGAAATCCATAAATAATTGTTTCGACAAGATAAAATTCACGACGGGAAAATCAATTTAAACTGATGATCGATTTACCCGTTTTCGTTTGAACTTTAACAACCTCCGTTACCTACACTAAGTTCAAAAACCTGCTTAACCTTTGCCCCTTTCAAATCAAGCGCTGACTTCCACTTCGGCATTTTACTGATTGCATCTAAAAATAAATTATCTGTACTTGCCTTACCTGCGGATTTTACAATCTTCACATCTATAACAATTCCATTTTCATTAACAGTAAACAAATATTTTCCATCAACAACATCTTTTTTTTCATCAGCTGTGATTTTATTAATCGCATTTTCCTTTATATACCTTTTCATCTGTGCCTGGCCGCCGGTAAATTCCGCTTCAACTTCAGGAACAACCGTTAATTCCATTTTCATTGTGCGAATCTCAATATCATTGGTTGCTGAATTTTGGGTTTTATACTTTACACTGATAATGATATTTGACCCAATGTCTGCGAGTGTTAATATACTTTTCTGTTTGGACGAAAGAGTACTTGATGAATTACCGGCACTATATGACTTCCCGCTTCCCATTGTAGACAACTCAGCAGATATCAAATCAGTCAGCCAGTTTTTTGGATAACCATCTATAAAATCACTCAGTGAATTTGCGGCTACAAGAGAAGTTTTTTTTACCGGATACCGATATGCTCCATGAACTGAAAAGTTCAGATCCTGTTTATTATTATATGAAGGATTTCCAGTCTCGGCCGGTTTGGTAAAAGACCATACACTATCATAAACAACATCCTGCGATAATGCCGGATGAATAATCATACTTAGGATCAGTGCAATTACGTAGCTTCTCATAATTTTAGGGGTTTCAAATAATTTATATGGTAAATGTATATGCATTATACTACAATTTCTGTTATTCAGCCGTTATTGAGTTGTTATTAACCTGTTAATGCAAATTTTTCCGGTAGAAATTGGCTATTTTTGTAGTATTAAATGAAACAGAACCGGACAAAATTATTTATTGCCATTTCATCCCTGTCACTTTTAGCGGTTCTGATTATTCAGGTAAACTGGATAATACGCACAGCAAAGATCAAGGAAGATATTTTTAATGAAAAAGCCAATATGGTGCTTTCGAAAACGGCTGAGGTATTATCTGTTGATACAACATCTTGCAGGCAAATGGAAGCTTGCATGGGAAAAGATGAAATCCATAAAACAGATTCACTGTTTAACAATTACATGAATTTCTATAATTTTCACATTGATTATTCCTTCGATGTAAAACAGCCCGGAACAACTACTAATAATACTGAAAGCGGACTTGCCAATAATGTGTATAAAAAACGTCTGGAAGAGGAGGCTACAAAGAACGGACTTGAATTAAATCTGTTTCTACCCGGTAAAAAACAATTTATTACCCAGGAAATGGGTCCCATGTTCATCACTTCAGTCATTTTGATACTTGTTGTACTTGTTATGTTCTGGCGAACGATTTTATTATTGCTGAAAGAGAAAACCATTTCGGAGCATACGACGGATTTTCTGAATAATATGACACATGAATTCAAAACTCCTTTGGCAAATATTGCTTTGGCGGGGAAAATGATGACTAAAGAGTCACAGTCAAACAGAGAAGAAAAATTAAAACATTATACAGAAATTATACTTGAAGAAAACGAGAAGCTGAGATTGCAGGTTGAGCAGGTTCTGAGCATGACTGCACTTGAGAGGGGCGAAATTCCACTTCAGAAAAAAGAAATTGACATTCACGAACTGATTAATGAGACTGTCAAACATATCAGTATTCAGATTGAAAATAAACACGGCCAGTTAAATATGAATCTTCAGGCCGGGGAACATCTCATTCACGGTGACAAGACACACTTTACTAATGCTTTGAGAAACCTGATTGATAATGCAATTAAATACAGCAAAGACAAAACCGAAATATCAATCACAACACTAAATCAAAATCAACACCTGGTGATTGAAATAGCAGACAAAGGAATTGGAATTGAAAAGTCATTTCAGAAAAAGATATTTGACAAATTTTTCCGGGTGCCAACCGGCGATGTTCATGACGTTAAAGGATTCGGACTTGGCCTGGCTTATGTAAAAAAGATCATTGAACTGCATGGGGGCAAAATTGAAATCAGTAGTGAATTGAATCAGGGTACAAAATTTACTATCCTAGTACCATATGTCTAAGAATAAATACAAAATCTTATTGGCCGAAGATGATTTAAATTTAGGCATTCTGCTGGTTGACTTTCTCGAATCCGAAGGTCTTGACGTAAAGCTTTGCAAAGATGGCGAGATGGCACTGACAGTATTTAACAGCAGCCGCTTTGATTTATGTTTGCTGGATGTTATGATGCCAAAAATAGACGGATTTACACTTGCAAAGAAAATCAAAGCTATCGACAGCACAATTCCGATTATATTCATCACAGCAAAATCTATGAAAGATGATAAGCTGAAAGGCTATGACCTTGGGGCAGACGATTATGTGACTAAACCGTTTGATGAAGAAGAACTATTATGGAAGATTAAGGCTGTCATACGGAGGGTAACTGATAACAACGAAGAGCAAAAATCAGAAATTCACAATATTGGAAATTACATTTTCGATTTTAAGAACCAATCTCTGACCTTCAATGGCATCACAAGGAGAATTACGGAAAGGGAATGTGAGATACTTAATTACTTTTCGAAACACCGTAATACAATTATTAAGCGGGAAGTTTTGTTAAATACTCTTTGGGGTGAGAATGATTATTTTCTGGGAAGAAGTCTCGACGTTTTTATTACAAAAATCCGTAAATACCTTAAAGACGATTCTGACATCAGCATTGAAAATGTTTTTAAAGTTGGTTTCATTTTTAATGTACCGGAAAAATAGTCCTTCAATTTAAACTAACAACCTTGAAATTTCCGATTTCATTTCTATTTTCAAAAACCTTTATAAAATAAATTTCCTGAGTAAAGTCAATCCCTGTGATGGAAATTTTCTGATCAGAAATATTCACCTCCGATTTGACGATTCTTCCATAGATATCACTAATCAAAACAGATACATTTTGAAAAGGAAAATCAGAGCTAATATTTAAAGAATTTGAAAAGGGATTTGGGGAAATATGAAGGAATGGACTTTTTTCATTTTTAATATTTAACACTCCGCTGTAACATTCCAAATAATTTTCTATAATTGAGTCTTTATATGCATAACTGGAAGGCAATTGAAATCCATTATGACCTAAGTTAGGATCCTGTATAAATATATCAATTGATGCACCTTTTGAGAGCAACCACGATTCAGTAAAATTCATTTTTGCACAACCTACAATCATATCCATTCCTCCACAAAATAAGTTCCATCTTTTACCTGCAAAAACATTCTGACCATATACTCCACTGTCAATTGCAGCGTAAAGAGGATAGAGAGTATCAGCATTCCCCGAATTTGCTATAGTTGAACAGAAATAATTATTTCCGGTAAGTATATCGTTTAGAATAACAGCATATGATCTTGCGGCTCCTCTGCTGAATCCATGTAACATTGCTTTACCAGAAGGATAATTTATCGACTTGAACGCAGAATCAATATAACTATAAATGGTATCGTCGGGGAAATAATCGAAAGGGCTAATTTTACCTGGTCTATACCATTGCAATGCTATTATTCCGCATCCGAAAAGTTTCGCCCGTGAAAACCAACTGTAAAACTCATGAAATGCATACCCATTTGAACCATGAAGAGTAAATATGACAGGAGTCGAGGCGGGAATAGAACCGGCAGGAAACCATGATAAAAAAAATGAATTACCATCGTATGTAGCATTCACTTGTGCTCCGCTATCCAGTGCAAACTGCACCATGGAAGGATCCTGAGCATAGGCAGAATCATACAGAGCCTGGGCTGCTGAGGGTAATTGGGAATACGACTTAATTAATGAAATTAATACAATTGAAAAAACAACTAAGATATTTTTCATTGCAGATAATTTTAATTCATCCGACACCGTTTACTGAAATAGGTTTAAAACACTATTGGCTTAATTGCCTGAAAGTCTTTTCTCATTTTCAGTTTGCGGCTTTCCTTTCCCGTTAGGCTTTCCTTTTCCGGTCGTTATAAGACTTTTCAGACTATGTAAAAAATACTGACTCCAGGCATTTGAACAGATCTCATAGTGGTAATTAAATACATCATTTAGATTTTCTGTTCCGCCTTCGATTTCTTCTGACCACCATCCGCGAACATTAGTAATCGCTTTAAAAACCTGAGAAGCAGGTTGATCAACCACCTGAGTCAATGTCAAATCCGACTTTTCCATCACTTAGTTTTAATTTAGTATTTCACAATTAAAGCCCAAGTTAATAATTGTTTCCATAATCACCTTTACATCCATTTTTTCATCTTCAAATCTCAAAATTCTGTCACAATCTTCCAAGTCGAAATTAATAATAGCCCGTGGAAACTGAACTAACAATTTCTTAATTATTGCATCAGCTTCTACAGGCGAATGAACATTAGTTTTGAATACTTCTATTTCGGTCTGTGCTTCCAATTTCCGGAAATTTTAAAAAACATGCGATTAAGCATTTACCAGCGTTTCAATATCGAACTTCGACATTTTCATAAATGCATTTACAACTCGTTGCGATTTTTGCGGATCTGACATTAATTTTCCCAGTATTGAAGGAACAATTTGCCATGAGACACCGAACTTATCATCCAACCAGCCACACTTACTGTAAACGCCGCCTTCTCCAAGCTTCTCCCAATAATGATCGATTTCGGACTGAGTATCACATTCAATTACGTATGAGTTTGCAGGAGTAAATTTATACATGGGTCCGCCGTTTAATCCCATAAATTTAAAGCCATTCAATTCAAATGTGACGACCATCTGATTTTCGCTCAGGATTTTTGAATTTTTAAAAACAGCGCAGTAAAATTCTGCTGCGGCTTTGGCCTGGCCATCAAACCAGAGACAAGGATATATTTGATTTTTCATATTCAATGTTTAATTTTTGATTTAGACTGATTATTTAACTACAGATTTGTATTTAGCAAAAAGTTTATCCAGCTTTTCGAAACCTTCGTTCATTCCGCCTTCCATTCCCGATTGAATCATTCCGTCTCTGTCCTGAACAGATCTGAAAACCGATTGAATATGAAGTCTTGTACGATCATTTGGCAATTCCTCCAGTCTCAGAAACTCAATTGAAACATGACCGCGTTCAGGCAGTCCTTCAAACTCAAATGTTCTGATCATTCTTTCCGGTTCAACTACTTCGTGAAAAACACCATTAAACCCGTAACTTCTTCCGTTGCCATCCTTATGCATGAATCTATATGAGCCATGAGTCCTGTTATCCATCTTTTCTATTTCCATGGATAACCGGTCAGGGCCCAGCCACTGTAACAATAACTCAGGTTCATTAAAAGCTCTGAACACAAGTTCTCTCGGAGCATCGAATTCTCTTTCAATAAAAAATTCCTGCACGCCTTTTTCGGCTGTGATTTTTGTTTTACCTGCCATTTTTTTTTGTTTTTAAATTGTTTAATACATTATCTAACCTGTTGAAGCGATCTTCCCACATTTGTTGGAATGGCGCTAACCAGTCTGCAACTTCTTTCATTCTTTCCGGATTAAAGTGATAATAGATTTCCCTGCCCGAATGTTCAGGAATAATTAATTCACATTCCTGAAGTACCTTGATATGCTTGGAAACTGCCTGACGGCTTGTGTCAAAATGCGCGGCCATGACATTCGGCGTCATTGCCTGTATTGCTATTAATCCCAAAATTGCTCTGCGTGTTGGGTCTGCAATAGCCTGGAATATGTCCATTTTCATAGCGGAGAATTTTATTTATTATTAATACGATCAGGATAAAGCTTTGATTAAAGTCAGAAAGCATTTCCCTATTCGCAACTTTTGGGTTGCAAATATATATGCAACTTTTGAGTTGCGCAAATATTTTTGAAAAAAAATATTCCTTCATAAAAAGCCGGATTATTTTGAAAAAATGCATATTGATATATTCCGGCGGTACTTAAAAAACTACATAAATAGCCGATCCGCTTTATCCACCAAAACTTACGAAAGTTTTAATTCATAAATCCAGTACTTTCTTTGAAAAATTTCAAATTCGATCTTCTTTCGGAAACCGAAACTTTCATAAATATGTCTCGCTGCATGCTGAAACTCGGAAGTATGCAGTGCAATTATCTGCTCCCCTTCTTCTTTTGCGCGATCGATACACAATTTAGTGAGCTGCTTTCCTATCCCCTTACCTTCAAAATCGGGATGGACACCAACGAGTCTTATGTAGGACCATTGTGTCTCAAACCATTTATATGGATTGCCATGCGGAATTAAAAAAGATGTACCGACAATTTCCCCTTTCCACTCACAAATAAAACACTTTCCGACTGCAAAAAGCGGCAGATAAGTATTATCGTTTCTGAATGCAGATTCCCATTCATGTACATTTTCGGCTGATAAAGTATGCCTGAACTGACTGTAAGCGAGAGCAGTTAATTCTTTTATCTTTTCCAGATCATCAATGCTGCCGTATCGATAAATAAGATTACTCATATAGAATTTTTTATTTGCAGCTTGTCAATTAAATTTTTCCTGACCGGTTCCCATTCAGTATCAATTATGCTGTAAAAAGCGGTATTTCGTATTGTTCCGTTTTCCCTTATCATATCCTGCCTTAATATGCCTTCGAATTTTGCCCCTATCTTTTGAATCGCTTTTCTTGAACGGATATTATTTTCATCGGCCTTTAACTGAACCCTGATACTATCAAGTTCTTCGAAGCAAAATGTCAGCAATAATAATTTACATTCAAAATTCACGGCCGTTCCCCAATATTCCGGATGCAGCCAAGTCCAGCCAATTTCCAGTTTCCTGTGAATGGGCTCAATAGTCATCAAACGTGTACTTCCTATTATTTTCTCCCTTTCCTTGTGATAAATGATAAAAGGGTATTGTGTTCCATTCCCCTTTTCAAATAACGCCCTTTCAAAAACTCTCATCCGCTTTTCAAATGTGCTCATATCTGCAGTAGTAAATTCCCAGATTCGTACCTCTCTGGCTAAAAGCTCCAGTTCTACAAGGTTACTTTCGGACAAAGGACGAAGTTCTACTATTTCTCCTCTTAATAATGTGCCGTTTTTTATCCAATTCATTTTTCAAAGTTTATGTTAGACAATGCAAAAGTGAGCAAAGGCAGAATATCAGTACAGATACAAATTTTAAATTATCGACCAGTACAGTTACCTTTGCTTTATGAAGAATAAAGAATTACTGTATTTGCAGATCGCAAACAATGTAGAGCATCAGATACTGAATGATGTGCTAAAGATTGGTGACAAACTACCTTCATTGAGAACGGTCGCACTGGAAAAAGGCGTTAGCCTAACAACAGCGCAACAATCATACTTCGAACTTGAAAGCAGGGGACTTATCGAATCAAGACCCAAATCAGGATACTTTGTTTCATATACACATAAACAATTCAAAAGTATTCCTCAAACCAGTCAGCCCATTATCGCCAAACCCGAAGATGACATTGAAGAAATAATTTTCACTGTCACACAGAATATCAGCAAGGCCAAAATTGAACTTTCAACCGGCGTTCCTTCACTTGATTTGCTTCCGGTTGCGAAAATGAACAAGGCCATAGTGAATGCCACCAGGACGCTGGAAGGCGGCGGATTAAATTATGATAAATATGGAAATCAAAATCTGAAAAAACAGATCGCCAAAAGATCTTTAATGTGGGGAGGCAAACTCAAAGCCGATGACATCATTCTTACTTCAGGAAGTATTGATGCCATATCCTTTTGTTTGTTAACCCTGACTGAAAGAGGAGATACCATAGCGGTTGAAAGTCCGGTTTACTACGGAATTCTGCAACTGGCCGGAAACATCGGACTCAACGTACTCGAATTGCCGACAAATCCGGTAACCGGAATTGAAATAGAAGCCTTAAAAAAGGCACTTGTAAAAAAGAAAATAAAAGTTTGTCTGCTCGTAAGTAATTTCAGTAATCCAATTGGCAGTTGTATGCCTGATGAACACAAAAAAGAAGTAGTCAGGTTGCTCGAAAAACACAATGTACCTCTTATTGAAGACGATCTTTTCGGTGATTTGTATTTTGGGAAAAAACGTCCCTCTTGTTGTAAGACATTTGATGAAAGCGGAATGGTTCTGCTCTGCAGTTCCTTTTCCAAAACTTTAGCTCCCGGATACCGTGTTGGCTGGATGGCACCCGGAAAATTCAGGGAAAAAGTAGCGCGGACTAAATACTACCATTCTCTTTATACCACCTCAATTACCCATGAGGCAGTCGGAAGCTTTTTAGAGAACGACAGATACGAAAACCACTTACGAAAACTGAGACATACTTTGCATAAAAATTCTCTGCAATTTTTACGATGTATCAGTCAGTACTTCCCTGATGATACGAAGGTCACGAATCCTCAGGGCGGATTGCACCTATGGGTAGAGTTAAATAAAAAAATTGACACCATTGAATTGTATAATACGGCAATGGAACATCGAATAAGTACTTCGCCGGGAAGAATGTTTACACTTCAAAATCAGTATAACAATTTTTTGAAATTAAATTTCGGTCTGGTATGGAATGAGAAATTGGATTCCGCATTAAAACTATTGGGGAAATTGTCCCGATAAATAAAATTTGTTATATTCGTTTTAACTTATTTTATACCTTCTGAATATGGTGCCCCCTCTCTGTTTCAGTAAAAGCATTATTACGGCTAAAAAAATAATTAAGCGATTACTTGTCGCAATCTTTATTTGTTCGGCATGTTCGACATCTGCCCAGGTTGATATTGATACAATTGGAAATACAATTGTCGAAATTAGCGTAGCTGTCGATACCAGTCATTTTCTTGGAGGCTATATGAGTGGTCCATGGGATCTATATTGGGGACCCGACAATAAACTTTGGTATACAAATATTAATCATCTCTGCAGATACGATCCGGTTTCACAGATAACTGACACCTTACTGAGCACCTCTGGTGGTTTCATGATGGGAGTGACGGCAGATAAAGACTTTTTTCAAAACCCGTATGTATACATATGTATTGACACAGCTTCTTATTATGCAGGCGGACATATCATTCAATTGTATCGTTATGAATACAGTCTTTCGGGTGATTCACTATTCAATCCGCAATACTTCTTGGAATGGTATCATCCCGGCGAACATTCCGGAGGCAGAATTATTCATGGCATAGATGATAAACTATACATAAGCACGGCCGAATACTGGGTTGCATATGATACGCTGTTTTCAAATAATGGCAAAGTTTTAAGAGTAAATACCGATGGAACAGTACCGGTTGATAATCCGAAGTCAGATTATACTTACTCCTATGGACATCGAAATCCCCAGGGAATTGTACAGGTGCCAAATGGAAACATTTTCGTATCAGAATACGGACAACAGTGGGATGAATTAAACCTGATTTTACCAAACCGGCATTACGGCTGGATTATTTATGACGGAACGATGTGTTTCTTCAACCAGGACAGCTGTAATTATTATGATACAATAGTTGAATTTCCTTTGGACGTTGGATTAAATCCGCCATCAGGCATAGACTTTTACAATCACAATGCCATTCCTGAATTTAACGGACTTATTCAGGCTGTGACGGGTGCATTGAAACAGGGAATCATCGCATATACGATGAATGCATCATATGACAGCGTAATGCAGAAAAGCTATTACCTAACACAAAAATACGGACGCGTGCGAGATGTCTGTTCTGCTCCCGACGGATCAGTTTATTTCATAGCACATGATCGCAATATGGCTGATATCAGGGTTATTCGGAATCCGCTTTTTAATGAAGTGAAATTACCGGATCAAGAAAATTCATTTTCCTTCTTTCCGAATCCGGTCTCCGGAGATCTCTTTCTTAATTTCCGAAACAATGAGGCGAATGTGATTTTCATTCACGATCTCTCCGGAAAACAAATTTATTCGCAAATAATTCAGGGTAAATCGGGAATTGTAAATGTTGAAAATATTTCTGCCGGTTGTTACTTTATTTCAGCGAAATCAGATATAAAGAATCAAACATTCGAAAAATTGATTATTGTGAAATAAAACTAATTCTTTAAAACTTCGTCTGCTTTCATTTTATAGAAATCTCCCTGCATTTTATCCTGCATTAAATAATACACATCACTAATGCTTGCATAATATTTTGACAAATCCTTATGCCCGGAACCAAGTTGAAGAATTTTACTGTTTAATGCCATTTCAAAAAACTTCAATGATTTATTATAATCTCCTTTTTCTTTATAAGCCTTCCCTAAATTTGAATAGGATTGAACAACCTCAATACCATTTTTCCCAAAAATCTCTTCTCTGATTTCCATTGCCTTTAAATGGGCATCAATAGACTTTTCGTACTCTTTATTACTCAGGTAGACATTTCCAATGTTTCCATAACTGGTTGCAACCTGTGAATCGTATTCCCCAAGTTTGGACAATCGAATTGAAAGAGCTTTATAATGATATTCGAGAGATTGAGAATACAGGCTCTCTGCACTACAAACAACACCGAGGCTTATATATGTAGTTGCAACTATAAGATTATTAGAATCAAGTGATGCAAGTCCGGTTGACAGTGCTTTATCAAGATAGGTTCTTGCCATTTCATACTTATCCTGTCTTGTAAGAACAATTCCGATCTGGTTATAAGAATCAACGAATTTCTCAACCAATCCCGCCTTTTGAAATTCCTTTGATGCCTTTTCATAATAAATCACTGCACTGTCAGGCTGCGATTTTTTTTTGAAGTCATTACCCAAATTAAAGTATCCTTCGGCTATTGAATCATTCTGAATAACACATAAAGAATTTCCCTTTGCAATAAGTTGCATAGTGAAAAAGAAAAAAATCGCGATTACCTGATTACTCATTTGATCATGTCATTCTCTTTTGTTCCTTACTTATTGAAAAAATTCCATGCTAATTTATTCATTCTAAATTACTTTTCATAATCCTTTACGAGAACATCAGTTTTTTTTTCGTGAGAATAAATTCCTGAATAACTTTTTACTCATAAATCAAATGCCTCTTGTCCATCCGGTGTCATTAATCGGGATTTATTTAACATTTCAACTTTCTAAAAGCAGGTTGCTCTTAAATTACTTTTACTTCGAGGAAATACATCAAACTTTTAACATCCCACGGAATGCTCTTGCAGCATAGTACGATTCTGCACCATTGTGATATACAAATACAGTGTCGTAGCGACGATCGCAAAAGATAGCTCCGCCCAATTCCCTTATCTCAGGAGGAGTCTTTACCCAACTGGAAGTTTTCGTATCAAACTTTCCCAGTTTTTGTAATTCCCTGTATTGCTCTTCAGTCAGGAGCTCAATTCCCATTTGTGCCGCAGTTTCAACAGCGCTGCCTTTGGGTTTATGTTCCTTTCTTGATGCAAGCGCATCATCATCGTAGCAGAGGCTGCGGCGGTCTTTCGGACTTTCAGGACTGCAATCATAAAAAATATACTCGCCGGATTTTTTATCAACTCCTACAACATCAGGCTCACCACCGGTAATTTCCATTTCATTGAGCGACCAGAGTTTATCGGAATTCGCTTTGAGTTTTAATTCGACTTTATACCAGTCGATGCTTTTATGGCGATTTATGTTTTTTTCGAACCGGGATTTTAAAGTCTTAATAAGCTCTGCCTGCAGATCTTTTGACAAGTCCTTTTTTTTATTCTTTATGTTTTTCATAGTGCTACATTTATTCTATTGAATGATTTATTACAAACCTATTCTATTCCGGACTCTAATAATACAATCGAATACTGTTGGCAAGTTATTTAAAATCACGTTTACAAAAAACATCATTTTGGAAATTTCACGAATTTAATATATTTATGCATAAATCAATCGGTGAGGTAGTTTGAAATGAATTTAAGAAGAGTACTAATAAAAACACTGAAATTTGCGGGAATAATTATTTCTGCCTTCGCCATATATTTTATTCTTGTTGTTGCGATCAGCTATATACCGGTAAACAATCAATTTACCTCATGTGAAGATAAATGCATCAGCATTTTCCTATTATCAAATGGGGTTCATACCGACATCGTCCTTCCGATGAAAACCGAAGAGAAAGACTGGAATGTTCTGAATAATAATCCGGCCAACAATTATGTTGCATTCGGATGGGGTGATAAAGGGTTTTATCTGGAAACTCCAACGTGGGCAGATTTGAAATTCAGTACGGCTTTTAAAGCGTTATTCTTTTTAAGCAGCAGTGCTATGCATGTAACACTTTTTGAAACAATGAATGAGGGGCCTAATTGCAGGAAAATTACCATCACAAAAGAAAATTACAAAAAATTAATCAGTTTTATCGAATCCAGTTTCCAAACGGATGCAAAAAATGATTACCTGAAAATAGACTGTACACCGTACGGTAAGAATGATAAGTTTTATGAAGCAAAAGGAACATACAATTTGTTTTACACATGCAATACATGGACGAATAATTGTATTAAGTACTCAGGCTTGAGGGCATGTCTGTGGACGCTTTTTGATGATTCAATTCTAAATAAGTATCAGGCGAACTGATTTGATTTTCTCTAAAAATATTACAAGAGACCTAATTCGGCAGCGACACGTTTATCGCAGAACAAATAATTCAGATAATCACTTGTCACAATTTTACTAACCAAACGCACAGATCCTTTTTCGTCGATATTAAAATACAGATACCCGCATCCTCTAACGAGCTTTTCAACGCGCTCTCCCACTTCATTATTCAAAATTTCGATAAGCATTACAGGTTTATATTCCATAATGTATTCGGAAAAACCTTCCAACACTTCGGGTTCATGTGTTTCCACATCAATTTTTATTAAGTCAATTTTATTAAGTTTTTCATGTTTGATAAATGTATTTAAAGTAATGGTTTCAATTTCTACTTCGGCAAGTTTGACATCGGAAGAAAAATAATGCTTATTGACGGTTACGGAATAAATATGATCCTGGCAGGTGTCATAAATAATTGCTTTGCCATCGAAGTTTGAAACAGCTTTATCTATTATTGTTATATCGTAATTATTAAGGCGGATATTTTCATTTAATCTTGAGCAGACTCTTTTAACCGGTTCAAACGCGTAAACTCTTGATTTTGGATTAACGGCCTTTGCAATGAGTGAATAAACACCCGTGTTTGCACCAATATCAATAATTACATCAGCTTTTTCGCATAACATGATCCATAGCCTCACAGACTCATTTTCCCAGCCGCCGGCCAGGCCCTTCCAGAAAATTTCATTTTCCAATTCAAAGCCAAAATGTCTGATTTTAAATTTTTTGTTTTTGTCAATACTGACTCTAATATTACCGACAAAATACAAATGCTTATAAATACCCTGAGGAGGGGTCCAGACAAATTTAACTAATGAAAATAACTGCTTCTTAAATGGAATAATCTGATAAAATGATTTAACAATACCATTCATGATTTAGAGGATAAAAAACGAACAATCATCAAGCTTATTGTCCAACCCAATTAAAAATGGTTTTACAACCAGCCACTTCTAAATATATCGCGTGTATGATACGAGATAATAATATCCGCTCCCGCCCTCGCAAATGCATGCATATTTTCCATTACAATCATTCTTTCATCGAGAACTTTTGCAGCAGCGGCCAGCTTTACCATCGTATATTCACCCGAAACATTATAGCATGCTAATGGAAGCAAACTTTTTGGCTTAATCGTCCGGATAATGTCAAGATATGCCAGGGCTGGTTTAACCATTAAAATATCGGCACCTTCCTGCTGGTCAATTAATGCCTCACGTAACGCTTCATTCGCATTTCGATAATCCATCTGGTATGATTTGCGATCACCTTTGCCCGGTGAAGAATCGGCCGCTTCACGAAAAGGGCCATAGTAAGAGGATGCAAATTTTGTAGAATAAGACATTATGCCCGTTGTCTCCATACTATTCTTGTCGAGCAGGTCACGTATCGCACGCACACGGCCATCCATCATATCGCTTGGTGCTACCATATCAGCCCCGGCCTTTGCATGTGCCAGAGCCATTTTGGCCAGTACATCAATCGTAAGATCGTTATGCACATAATCATGATTTATAATTCCGCAGTGCCCGTGTGTAGTATAAGCGCAGAGGCATACATCGGTTATAACAAAAAGGTCGCTGCCGAAATTTTTCTTAAGCAATGTTACGGCATCCGTGACAACGGAATGTTCGTTGTAAGCCGTATGGCCGTCGTCGGCTTTTTCCTCACCCGTACCGAAAAGCAATACCTTATTAATCCCCAGCCTTAATCCGGCCTCAACATCCTTAACCAGTAAATCAGCCGAGAACCTGTGAATACCCGGCATTGCTTCAACATCGTTTGTTTTATTTTTTCCCGGTAAAATAAAATAGGGATATACGAACATATCTTTAGAAAGTCTTGTTTCTGCAACCATCTCCCTTAGGATAGGTGTCTTTCTTAGTCTTCTTAAACGGGTCAACATTTTTTTTGGGATGTATTAATTTGATGAATTACAAATTACAAATTACGAATTACGAATTACGAATATAATTCTTGAATTGAATCTGCCTTATTATTGGAATAATATTATTTTATCGTCTTAACTTTCATTCGTAATTCGTAATTCGTAATTCTTTCTAACTGCTTGCTCCAAATACTGCTCTGGCAATTCCAGCATCGTCGAAGGTATCAGGCATAGACGTGGCAACAACTCTGTATCTCTTTAACGTTGCGGCTGTGGCATCGCCCATTGCGACTGCTTTCATATTATTTGGAAACGTATAATTTTCGAACCAGGCATCAACATTTGATGGAGATGTAAATACTATGATGTCTGCATCCGGCATTTTGCCATCATTTTTCTTTATTGTTTCGTAAACTACCAGATCAATTACGTTTTCCTGTTTTACGAATTGTTGCTGTATTGAACGCATGCTTTCCTTTGCCTGGGGGAATAACACTTTTGAGTTTCCGGCCATTGACGCGAATTGCTTTCCTATCATTTTTGTATCGGTCGAAGAGCCTACAAAATCGGCTCGTTTTCCAAATTGCCTGAGTGCTTCGGAAGTTGCCCGACCGACGCATGCATACTTTGCAGCACCTACGACAGGATTCTGATTAAAAAAATGCTTGACCGCATGCTTACTGGCAAAGAATACCCAGTCGAAATGCGGAAGATTATGAAACTGAACAGGATTTATTTCAATGAGTGTTCTCTCTTCGAGTGTGAATCCGTTTCCGGTAAGGACATTTCTCAGATATGATGTTTTCCATCCGGTTCTCGTTACAAATACACTACAGGGTCTTACGGAATTTATTTTCCGGATCACCCTGGCAGGCAGTTCATTTGCTTCTTTGCCTTCGGCATAAACGGAAACCGGTAATTTATCCCAGGAATCCGATTTTGAGGCCCGAACCCTGAATACTTCCTTTTCATCGTCGTAGATAGCATATACTCCAACAGGAGTCTGGCAGCCTCCCTGAAATAGATTTAAAACTGTTCGTTCTAATGTTGATATTATTCTTGACTCGGTGACATCCGATTTTTTAAGCAGTGTAATTAATTCCTTGTCTTTTTCTCTGACCTGAATGGCCAGAATACCCTGAGCGGGAGCAGGAATTATTTCGGTAGGTTCGATTTTCTCAACATGCAAATCGGAAGTATCCAATCCGAGCCGTTCAACTCCTGCCGAGGCAATCAGAATTGCGTCGAATTGTCCTTCGCGTAACTTTCTTAACCTGGTTGGAACATTTCCGCGAATATCTTCTATGCTGAGATCATTACGGTAAGCAAGCAATTGTGATTTCCTCCTCGCTGATGATGTACCGATTTTCGCGCCCTTCTTCAATGAGAATTTAAGCTTTGAATCAACCGCACTATATAAAATCAGTAAAAGTTCAGACGGATCTTCCCGGTCAGAAACGGCACCGATAATTAATCCGGGCACATTTTCCGTGGGCAAATCTTTAAAAGAATGAACGGCAATATCTGCTTCTTCATTCAACAATGCATCTTCAATCTCTTTGGTAAAATAGCCCTTACCCTCCATTTTATATGGGCCGAGTTCAGACATTACATCACCCTTTGTTTTGATGATCTTCAGTTCGCAAGCCTGACCCATTTTCCGATCATGCCTTTCACAAAGTTTGCCTGCCAAAGTGCGAGGTCACTTCCACGGGTTGCGATGATGAGTGGTTTCTGGTTTCGGGTCACGGGTTGAGGGTTTCGGATTTCAGGTTTCGGGTTTCAGTGTAGCAATTACATGAGACACGAAAGTAAAAATTTGCAAGCATCCATTGGGTTTCGGAAAAAACAGAAGCTTTATTTAGGCGGATGAAGAATTAAAAGTTGATTTGAAGAATTAGCATAACCCGAAACTCAAAACCCAAAACTCTTACGATTCCAGTATGATTTCCTTCGCCATGATCATCGGAACAGAAATACATTTTTTCTCCATATAGTCGAGCACTTTGGTTAATA
The DNA here is from genome assembly GCA_964486655.1 of uncultured Flavobacteriales bacterium. Lineage (GTDB taxonomy): Bacteria > Bacteroidota > Bacteroidia > AKYH767-A > 2013-40CM-41-45 > JADKIH01. The sequence continues at coordinate 3,158 of CAZAON010000230.1, read as the reverse complement.
CTTCTTTCGAATGCTCATCCAGTGAATTAATGTCATCTGCAAAAACATCATTCACAGCCTTGTCTTTAATCTGCCTGATTTTTTCAGGAACATCTTTCATCTTAAGCTCTACTCTGCGTGTGCGGTGCAAATGACGGAAAGAATTGATATTCTCTTCAATGATTTCATCAGCAGCAAAGAACTCACTTTGCCTTTCAGTCAGATTCTTGTCTGCTACCTCTTTTAAACGGCTGATGTCTATCAAATCCGTTGATTCGCTTTCTAATATAGATGAATGGATATTGGAAGGCACACCAAGATCAATAATGACCTTAGATTTATTGTCACCTGCGAGAAGTGATTTATACAATTCAGGAGTAACAATGATTTCAGGTGTAGACGTACAAACAACAAGTACATCAAAACCCTTATTGTAAGATGACAGATCAGAAAGCTGATAAGCCTGTGCGTTAACTTTATCGGTTGTTAATGACTTTGCCAGCTTTGTAGCATTCTCGAGTGACCTGTTGAAAATCGCAAAACTCGTAAAGCCGTGCTTAACGAGATACTTACTGAGATTGGTATTCGTTTCACCTGCACCAATGATTAAGATGCGCGCATTATTTCCCGGATTTTTACTGCGAAGCTCACGTTCCGCAAGTGATACAACAGAAACGGGGTTAATGGCAATTTTTGTATCGGTATAGACCTGTTTAGCCGTAGTAATGGTTCCTTTTACTACTAACCTTAAAAAGTCACCCGTCAGTCCTTCGCTCTTGCAAACATCATATGCTTTTCTGACCTGGGTAATAATTTCCCGCTCACCAATTACCATTGAATCGAGCGACGATGCTACACGGTAAATGTGTCTTAATGCTTCTTCTCCTTCAAATACTTCAGCGTGCTCTATTGCAAAATTGAAATCATCTTCGGTCCAGTCCTGTCTGAAATTCTGAAAGAACTTTCTTAAAAACCGCTTATTACATTCATGCTCGGTAGTGAATATAAATTCAATCCGGTTACATGTTGCAACATAAAGTATCTCAGTAAGGTCACAGTTATACTTTACAAATGCCAAACGTTCTTTCCTGTTCTCTTCATGCAAATAGAACCTGTTTAACTCCTTTACAGGAGTACGTTTGTGTGTAAAAGCAATTGTCTTTAATTCCAGCAAGAGAATTTATTTAATAGCTGCGTGCAAAGGTCGAAAACATGCCTTTTTCCCTGTCATAGTAATGTCATGAAGGCATTGAAATCTATCTTTACATTTACACGCAAAATAGATTCATACTAAATCCCAAATACATGACCATTCTGATGAAGCAGAATGATTAATATCATACAACTTAACAATTTTATTATAAAACTGTGTCATAATTTTAACATATAAAATAACAATCATCATATGAATACAAATGGCGCCCATTTACATCTGCTTGTGAATCATTTACCGATCGTAGGTACTTACATGTCCCTTTTAGTTCTGTCTACAGGCTTTGTGTTAAAAAACACAACTGTTAAGACCACCGGACTCGGATTAATGGTCGTATCTGCATTGGTTGCTATACCTGCGTTTCTAACCGGAGAGCCTGCCGAACACATTCTTGAAGCAGCAGGTCAGGCCAATGATCAATTAATTGAGGTTCATGAAGAGACCGCTGAATGGGGAATCTGGGTTTGTGAAATTTCAGGCATCATCGCTCTGATAGCTTTTTTTACATCTGTCAGACAAATGAAAGTTGCACGTACACTGACTTTTTTGGCAATTGTAGCAGCCTTGATGTCATCCTTGACGTGGATTAGAGTCGGCAATACAGGAGGTGAAATTCGCCATACTGAGGTTCGGGCAGGAAATGGCAAATTGATTGCTCCGGTGGAGGATGAGGATTGAGGATTGAGTATTAAGTATGGAGTATTAAGTATTGAGTATTGAGGTGTTAGATATTAGATATTAGATATTAGATATTAGATATTGGATTTTAGTATTGTGCAATAGCTTATTTTGAAAGGGAAAAAAGACTTCTTCTTTGTCCTTTCAAATATCCAATATCTAAATACTGGATTTGTGTTAAGAGGAATAGACTATTGAAAACCCTCGTCAAAAAAAAAGGACAAAGAAGAATTCTTCTTTGTCCTTTCTAATATCTAATATCTGAATACTTCCTAAGATTCTCCCGGTAAATTAGACTTAGGAGTTGCCGTGTAAGGTACTGTCTGCGGAATAAAATCTTCGTCGGCTCCCGGTTTTCCATAATCATATGGCCAACGATAAACAGTTGGTATTTCACCCGGCCAGTTACCATGAAGGTGCTCAACAGGTGCTGTCCATTCGATAGTATTTGAGTTCCACGGATTTTGCACAGACTTCTTACCACGGTACATACTGTAGAAGAAGTTGAATACGAATATCAACTGAGCCAATCCACCTAAGATGGCGAATACAGAAACTAAAACGTTAATGTTAATCGCGGCATCAAATCCTTCATAGGCTGTATATGCATAATAACGACGTGGTGCTCCTGAAAGACCGATAAAGTGCATCGGGAAGAATGTTCCGTAAACTGAAACGATTGTCGTCCAGAAGTGTAAAAATCCAAGACGCTTATCCATCATTCTTCCGAACATTCGAGGGAACCAGTGATAGATACCCGCAAACATTCCAAAGATTGCGGAACTACCCATTACAATGTGGAAGTGAGCAACCACAAAATAAGTATCGTGAACATTAATATCAAGAGCAGAATCCCCCAGGATAATTCCTGTTAATCCGCCCGAAATAAAGAAGGACACCAGTCCGATCGCAAATAACATTGCCGGCGAAAGAACAATATTCGCCTTCCATAAAGTAGCCAGGTAGTTAAACACTTTTACGGCAGATGGAATCGCGACAAGCAGTGTTGTGAATACGAATACAGAACCGAGGAACGGATTCATTCCTGTGATAAACATGTGGTGACCCCAAACGATGAATGATAAGAATGCGATTACAAGCATTGATCCGATCATCGCCTTATATCCGAAGATTGGTTTTCTTGATTGCGTTGAAATTACTTCAGATGCAAGTCCGAGTGCCGGAAGGAGTACGATATAAACCTCAGGGTGGCCAAGGAACCAGAATAAGTGCTGGAATAATATCGGACTACCACCTGAATAATGAAGTGGTGCTCCGTTAATAAAGA
>CAZAON010000229.1:0-21459 GCA_964486655.1 uncultured Flavobacteriales bacterium | reverse complement strand
CTTCACTGCTGCACCTTCACCTTTTGAAGCCGCGATAATCTCTCCTGCCAATTTCTCAGCCATCGATTTCTCATTTCTGCTTCTTGAATAGCTGATTAACCACTTAATTGTTAATGCCACTCTGCGGTCAGGGCGAATCTCACTTGGAATCTGGAATGTTGCACCACCCACACGACGGCTTTTTACCTCTACTGTAGGCATTACATTCGTCATTGCCTTTTTCCAAACATCCAATCCTGTCTCTTTTGTTTTTTCTTCAACACGACTGATTGCTGCATAGAAAATTCCGTAAGCCGTACTCTTCTTTCCACCATACATCAGGTTATTCACAAAACGTGTAACAAGTGTATCGTTGAATTTTGGATCAGGTAACAGTATTCTTTTCTTTGGCTTCGACTTACGCATTGGTAATTATTCTTAGTTATTGAGATACTTTTTTTGTCTTTACTATTGTTGAGCCGCCATGCATGGCCGCTTTACTTTTACTTTTTAGCAGCACCCTCTTTAGGACGCTTTGTACCATATTTACTACGCTGTTGCTTACGGCCCTCTACTCCTGCTGTATCCAGCGTTCCACGAATGATGTGGTAACGTACTCCCGGTAAATCCTTCACCCTGCCGCCACGTATCATCACAATCGAGTGCTCCTGAAGATTGTGTCCTTCTCCCGGAATATATGCAGTTACTTCATATTTGTTTGTTAAACGAACACGGGCAACTTTACGCATAGCCGAATTCGGCTTTTTCGGAGTTGTCGTGTATACACGGGTACAAACACCACGTCTCTGCGGGCATGATGCCAACGCCGGAGACTTACTTTTATCAATCAATTTTGAGCGTCCCTTACGAACTAACTGCTGTATTGTAGGCATTCTATTACTTCCTTGGCTTTTCGAGTGAGTATTTTATTTGGTTTTCGCCTTTTTTTAGGGAACGCAAAGGTACAAGAATGATCTTATCTACCAAATTGTGTTGATATTTTTTTTCAACTATTTTATAATTAGGGTTTCAGGAAACAAAGTAATGACTGCAATCTGAGTTCCAGGAACTTACTTACAACACCCAAAAGTTCATTTTTGCACCGATTTTCAGCTTTTCAGGAAATTTCCGTCGCCGACCATTAAATGAACTGAGGTACTATTTTTTGACACTATTATATGTATCCTTTATTCCCTCAAACATACTTTTATCGAAATAATCTAAAAACCTGTTTATCATGAAAAAAACTCTACTACTTATTATTATTTCTCTCGTTCATCTTCAAAATTTTGCCCAAATAAAGGATTTCTACCCCAAGGGATTTAAAAATGGACAATCTACGGCTAATTATAAGCCTGGCTTAATATCAAATGTGGGTAATTCCGGATTTGATGAGGAGCTAAATAATCCTCCATACCGCCTTTCGCAATCTGCACTTTTAAACTCTGCCGTTACTGTAATAATCGGTGCTACGAAATTCGATCTTCAGACTTACCGGTCGGTACTCAATAATTTTTCGGTTAACAGCGATGGTTCCGTATCTGCCTGTTATAATTTTTCTCCCGATGCAAATACAAGTTCAAATCCACCTTACCCATTCAGGGGCACTGGATATAATTATTTGGACCCAAATGGATGGAGTTTTCCTTATCCGCAGATATATAATTCTATTGGACCTTCAACAGGAGACCCACGCTCCGGCTGGCCGAATATTGTCGTTACCCCGTCAGGAAAAGAGTTGCTCTTTCAGTACGCCAATACTTCGGGCAATCCTCATAATTACATTTCCATGCATTCCAGACCCGTTAAAGGAACCGGTCCCTGGACAACGAATCAGACATTCTGGAACACAACCTCAAATTACCTTTTCCCTCGCGCATGTGGCGGCGTGATAAATGAAAACGTATACGTCATCTGGTTAAATGATTCCGGCGGAGTCGCCGAATTATTCTTTTCAATGTCGGCGAATGGCGGTGTGACCTGGACGCCGGAAGTTACCATTCCTCAGCTTTCCAATTACCTAACCTTCATCCCCGACTGTTATTCAATCGACGCCCATAGCGATACTGTTGCCATATCTATTGGCTATGAATTCACCGATGTCATTCTTCTGAAATCTTTTGATGGAGGAGCAAACTGGTCAAAAACTATTATTCAAAAACATCCGATGCCGCAATTCTCTGCCTGCGCATGTTCAACAAACTATATACAGGACGGAATTCCTATTGATACTATTCGTTCCAACGGCGGCGACTCGAAAGTATTAATTGATAATAATGGTATGTGTCATGTCTGGTTCTCTGCATTGGATTATTATGCCGATACTTCCGGAGCGGTTTTCACGAATACTCATACTGATAATTTATTCTACTGGAATGAAAGCATGGGTGCCGATACCACTACTGTATGGAATTCTTTCACCGGCGGAAACGGTTCTTACGTCGCCATCGCCCGGGCCGAAGATTTTAACGGAAACGGAATTATTGATTTGCCATCTCCTAATCTGCCAACTTGTACTGAAGATTTAGGTGAATACGGCATGGGCATGACACAAACTCCTTCTGCCGGTATTGATGCAAATGGAAAAATTTACCTGTGCTATTCGACAGTCAATGAACTTGCGGACACTACCGTGTCTAATCTGGCACGAAGACATGTCTTCCTTATGAAACTGGAGTATCCATATAATCCCGCCAACTGGAGTTATCCCGAAAATATCATTCCCTCAATCAGTGCCGGTGGCGACGGAGAAAATGAAGAATGTGTCTATCCATCCATGTCACGGAGAGTTTTAAATGATACGGCATATATCATGTATCAGCAAGACCTAATACCGGGAATTTCTATGTACTTACCCGGATCCTGCCAGGCAAATTACAACCTGAATCACTTTAGCTATCGGAGTGTTTGGGGTTCGGTAGTATTCACAAACAATACATCATTTTTATCACCTGCCATTAATCCTATTCCTTATCCAAATCCCTGTAAAACAGAATTTATTATTCCGTACCACACAAAAAATAAATTGAATGTTAATATCACTCTTAGCGATATTACAGGCAAAGTCATAGAGGAGATTTCCGAAAGCTGTAAAACCGGATTTAATCAAATAAAAGTATCAACTAAAAATCTTTCTGGTGGCATTTACTTTTGCACCATCAACTCGAATAATGAAAAAAGTACACACAAAATAATTGTTGAATAATATCACTTTAAATTTTTTCAATTCTTAAATCCGCCTAAAGAGGGAATACAAATTTGTATTCCCTTTCATTTGTTTTATCAGCGATTTCTTTCCAATTTGCAGAATTAATTTCTGAATTCTCCAAAGGTGAACAAAGTCGCTTTTATATTACTTTTCTGTTCTGTTTTTTCAAGCAATGCCCAGGAAATTTCCTTGCTTCAAAAAAAATATACTACTTCAGTTTACAACCAGGATAAAAAATATGCCGGCATCAGCAACGATTCAAATGCATTTGAAAAATACAATCCGATAAATGTATTTTTTGACCTCAGTATGCATTTATACCAAGCCGTAATCAGCGAGCAACTGGCAGCTGATTGTACATTTAGTCCGTCATGTTCCGAATTCAGCAAAGTGCTTATCAGGCGGTACGGATTATTCAAGGGAGTTTTTCTGACGGCCGACAGGTTAATGAGATGTAACGGCAATGCATCAGGTGAATATCCTGATTACCAACTTGACCATAGTTCAGGAAAAATAATTGAAATAACCGAAAACTACCGATGGCAAAATATATACTAACGCTGATCGGTGTTTTATTTTTTTTGCAGGCTCATAGCCAGAATCGATATTTTTCTTCCGAACAAAAATTTCTATATCATCTCGATTCATTAAAAAGCATAGATCAGAAAATTGCCTATCTCGAATATTTACGAAATGAAAATAATTATCCGGATAATGATACGCTTACTCTTGAAACCGGTTTTTCGCTAATGAAACTTCAACATTTTGAAAAAGCGAATGAGTTATTCAGTTCTGTACACAGACTTAGAAATAATAACCGATTCAGGATCGCTTATGGAAACTCGCTTCTTAATTCAAAAAAGTATCCTGAATTCGAAAAAGTATTTGCATCGTGGCCCGAAACAAATGACACAAATGTTTTAATCCAGAAACTTTCCTCACGCGTTTTGGCCGGTCATGCGGATGACTCAACATTAAAAGTGCTGAGAAATTACATCAACCTCTCCGTAACTGATAAATCACTTAAAGAAAAATCACCCGCACTGGCCGGAGTCTACTCCGCCATAATTCCGGGAATGGGAAAATTATACTGCGGCAAAACAAATCAATTTGTCACCGCGCTAATTGCAAATCTCGCTTTGGGTTTTCAAACATGGGAAGCAGGAGTAAAAGACGGAACCAACTCGGCGAGATTCATTGTTTCCGGCATATTGTTTTCATTTACATACATTGGAAACATTTGGGGAAGCGTATTAACAGCAAAAAAATATCATTACGAAAATTACAAACAACTGGAATATGAAATTCTGGATTATAATAACAGCGTCGCTTATCAGTATTCAAATTAACGCTTCTTCACTCAATGCGAATGACCTTTCACTTGCGTTGATCGAAAAAAGCATATTTGAATCAAACGAGACGGGCAAAATCAATTCACTTCTTCTCGATAAATCATCGATGGAAATTGAATTGAACAGGTTTGATGATGCCATCAGAACTATTTCAAGAATTGATACAACTGTTTATTCCGGTGAACAGATTAATGAATATCACTGGCGACGTTCAATGTACCTGACACTATCCGAAAAATTCGACCAGGCCATGAACGAACTGGATCAAATTACATCATTCAATGACAGTATTAATAACAGGGTTCTATTACTGAAAGCATTTATCTTTAACGAAATTGAAAACTTTGAAGCTTGCAGAAATCTTCTTATCAGCGAAAAGAGATACTCCAATTGTCTGGCCGACACAATTTCATTACCCGTTGATGCAAACCTGAAAAATCCGAATACAGCATCGAGGGCCTCTGGCTTTTTCCCGGGAGCCGGACAGTTTTATGCCGGCAAACCAATGAAGGGAGTTTTATCATTCGTTCTCACTGCCGGATTTCTATCATTTGGGATCTATAATTTTTCCCAGGAATTCTATGTCATGTCCGTTGTATCCGGACTATTTCCTTCATTAAAATTTTATGCAGGCGGTAAAAGACTAGCTTATAGATTAACCGAAAAGGAAAACGCGGCGCGAATTCAAAACATCAAAATGATGTACAGGAATAAAATCTATGAACTGGAAAACTGTCCCGAGAATTAGTTGTTCGCTAAAATATATATCCGACTTTTATCGACGGCATAATCAGGATATTCAAAGCTTTATATTCTGAAAGATAACCCAGATCGTCATAATCCATTCCCCAGTCTTCTTTTTCATTATGCCCTATGAACGGGATTTGAGGAAATGTCGCATAAGGTTCCTCAGCTAACAATGCTGGCAGTGCCGTCGGCTGATATTCATATTTCCCCCACGCGGCGCCAAATTCCAGCGATATATCCAAAGTCAAATTACCGGTAAGAATAATATCCCAGCCTGTATAACCTACTAATTTAAACTGGCTGACATCATACTTTTGAGGATTTCCACTGCCGCTTATTCCTTCTTTAAATGTATAAATATCCGTCATCTCTCCATTTGAAATTTCAAATCCCAATGCTGTATAAAATCCTATCGGCAGACTTGTGCCGAAATTCCTCTTCATTAATAGCACTCCAAATTCATAGCTCGACGATTTAAAATCTGTTTTACCAGAAACAATATCTCCGGGCTCAATCTGGGTATTATCGTACTGATCCTTAACATAAACAAGATCATATACACGAGGGTCACTCATGTCACGACTGAAACTCCCTGTAGAATACTTTCCATATAAAGCGTAATACTTGCTTAAGGCAAATTTATAAGTGAAATGCAATTCATTAAAATAGGCTAATGAAAATACATCTAAACTGATTTCATTTCTCTTTCCCTGAAATCCCGTTTGAGCAAACAATGAATTCGCGCTCAATAAAAATACAATGGCTAATATTTTTAAATTATTTTTCATAGTAAGAATTTATACTGTGATAAACTGTATTTAGAAAATAAGGCTTTGTCATTTTCCATCTCATTACCTGATCATAATCAAAATAAATTCCATTTTGATCCTTAATGTCGGCATAACAACTCAGTACATTATAAAATGAATCATAACTTCCCATCGGCCAGAAACTTTCCTTCTTCCTGTACGAAATCGCACGAATATATTGGATAGACCTGATCTTATTTTCTCTGAAAATATTCCACAAGTCGGGATTCAGGTAAAACAACATTTCAAAAGAATAATCTTCGTTTACTGCATCTTCTTTGAAATTATTTGAATTCATTGTCTTCTTTAAAACTTCCGAAGAAGATAATAACGCATCAAGAATTGTTTCGTATTCATAAAACTGTTTGAAATTTGTCTTTTTTAATTCAGTCTCATCAATATATTCCCGTCCGTCAAACCTCCTGTCTACCATATTTCTCAAAGATGCACTGTATTCCGGTTTTAATTCAAGCGTTTGAAAATACCTGTAAGAATAATTATCACCGGTACCGTTACTAAATGAAATGTTATTCAATAAAACCAGATTACGCGAATTCTTATCAAGCGCTTTCAATAACTTATCCTGCCTGATCGCTTTCGCGAATTCCAAATATTTAACACCGGGCTCTGCTATATACTTGTCCAGATAAAAATTCATCAATGGAATAGTATCGTTATTCCTTAATGCAATCGGCAGGTAACAATCACCCACATTTTTCTCGATCGATCTGTCCGCAAAAAAATTGAATGCATCATCCCAGGTTTCAAAAAGTATTTCCTTTCCGGTAAATTCCTTCAGTTTGATATTCTTGTAATCATTCGTATCCCTTATTTGGGCATGGAGGTCATGTAATACTCCCTCACCCTTTTTGAAAATTCCTTCCCGAAGATCTTCCGTTAAAAACGGCTTACCCGGTAATTTTCTATTTAACTGAAACCCCCGTCTAATACCTTCGAGCAGATAATACAAATACTGATCAGAACCTTGCAACAGGTAATAGTTAAACGACCGGCTAACACATTCCCTGTAATCTATCTCTCCAAGCAAAAGATCAAGTGATTCAAATCTTGAATTCTCCTGTAACTTATAATACAGTTCCTTCGGACTGACAATGAACTCTTTCGCATCAGCCTTATTAAACTTGTCAACTAATGTTCTCAGGTATTTTATCCTGGTCAATTCATCATCATGATCGGCCAGAACCATATCTTCCGCTCGGTTCAATGAATCTGAAGAAGCACTTTCATCATTTTTCTTTGCCAGTGCCACTCTGGAGGCAGAGGACTTCTGATAATTATGTTCGGTAAAACCCTTCAACTTATAAAATGTTCCTACTGCATAGGATAAATCATATCCGGCATTAGCAGCCAGTACTGCACCCAGACTATCAGCTTTTTTCTCCTGTTCTCTGCCATACTCTGCCATTTCAACCTCATAGCTTGCATAACTGTCATCATTACGTTTTTTCTTTTTTACAGAAATCTCCCTTCTCTTGTTATAAGATTTTATAACATCACGATGGATATAATGACTTAATTCATGTGAGAGAATAAATGCAATCCCGGCTTCGTTGGTAACTTCGGCGAATAATGAAACATTAAAAAATATACTTCCATCATGTATTGCGTAAGCGTTAAAATTTGATTCTCTGGTTGGATATACGTGAACCCTCGGATTCTTTTTACAACTGTCAGGCGCAATTTGCTTTAACACATTGTTTAAATAAGTTTCCATTTCGCTCCATCCCAGATAAACCTTTCCTGATAGAATATTTTCAACTTTATATGCTACCATTTGTTCGGCAAACTGATCAACTTTTGCCTTTGAAACCAATTTAGTTGATTCCTTTTTAACGGCGCTGAATTCCTTCTGCACATCTATATCATATGCGTTGGGAAGTTTTTCGGGGAATTTAAAATTCAGGACAGATTTTTCCTGTGCCATTAATTGCAGAGAGCAAATTAATGAAGCTAATATTAAAATTCTGTTTTTCATTTTTATCTGTATGAAACCTTATTCATATAAAAAACTGTACGCTTATCCTTCTTCCCCTTCTGATTCTTTCCTTCAATATCCTGATATCCGTAAGCGATGAAATAATTACCATACCACCAGGCAACATTGCTAAATTTACTCGTCTTAACTTTATCCTGTTCGTTGGCAGTGTATAATTTTACAGCAGAGTTTTGTTCTTCCAGAGTCTCTCCGTCGAGTACCTGTGATTTGATTACACCACCATAACTGTAGACTAGAACAATTTTATCATTTGCCGGATTCTGTAAAACCTTTACTTGCTCTCTTAATGATGGAGAAAGCCTGTCTTCCAAATCAAAAGAATTCGTCCATTTCATATTTCCTTCCAGATCAAATCCTGCAATGAGAGACTTTGTAAAATTCCAGCCATCAAATACTGTACGTGTTGATGTCGTCATTTTACCATTAGCACCCATAGACTGATAAGTTTCCGTATGATAAACCGCATAATAAATATCTCCAATCAATACATACTGATCCCCCCTTTTAATTATTTTATGAAGAAGGATATTATAATTAAGCCCTTCGGTCATTTTTACTACCCTTTTCTCCTTTCCCTTAGCGGCAGTATTAATCGCTGCGGCTATATCGGTAAATTTTGAAAACGGGTAATAATCTATACTTTGTTTATTATTAATAATTTTCGCGACATACAATCCGGTTGAAGCCGGCATTGTATTCTTTGCTTTCCTCTGAATTCCAAATAACAATTTATCTTTTTGATCCCTCTTCGCATATGAACCAATAATAAGCCTGTCTTTATCATTCAGATTTTGGGACTGTCCATTTAATAAATAATAATTCGCATTACTCTTTAACACAATAGGTTTACTGCCCGATTTTTCACCCAGCTCAAAAATCATAATATTCCTGTCAGTCGGCATTGGAGCATCTGATGCAGTACATAAAATCTTTTTACTGGTCGAATCATATTCAATACTTAATATTTCCCCCTGCTTTTGTATTGGAACCTTTACCTCTTCAGCACCACTCTTTGTTACTTTAACGAGATATGGAAACACATCAAATCTCCTTTTACCACCAATGAAACAGGTAAGCATGGTTACGCAAGCCGCACTTCGCAACTGACCGGTTGTTGGAACCACAGACCCGCCTATATAGAGATTTCCATTTATCGCTTTCAAAGTATTTAAGTGCATTTTTTTTGCAAATACACCTTCAATCGTTGCGATTGATTTGGAATTAACGTCGAGATCTATTACTTCAAATTTGTCTTTATATCCGTTAACTGCCGGAAGTGAAGGCGCGTTGTCAGGCTTGCCGAAAAAGAGAAAAATATGATCTGTCGTTTCATCATATGTATAATCGGCAAAACCCAGTTTCGTATTTATCAAAAAAGTCTTTGATGAAATCTCTTCAAACTGATTATTGTATTGAATCCAATTCCATTCGTCCATTCCGTTCTTCTTGTCCTCTGACTGAAAAAATATACTTACTCCGGATTTACCTGTTGGTATAATATTATATTTTGAAGAAGATTTCTTTGACTCAAACTCCTTCCTTAAAGGTTTATCTGATTCAGGCTCTTCCTCAATTACAGGTTCCGCTTTTTTAACAGAATCTACCTTAACAGGAGTCGTTGTTTCAGTTTTAGGAGCCGGAGCCGGTGTAGTCGTCTTCTTCCGGGTTGATTGAGCATCTGCTAAATGAATGGCAAATGATAAAGTGATAATTAGTACTGCTTTTGGGGATAAGATCATAAATTAAAATTTTAAGTCGGGAAAAATAGTAAATAAACCATTCGCACCAAAAAAAGATACGGGAAATACTTATTGACTATGACTTTCTTCGAAAAAGCAATTAAAAATGAATATTTCACTCAATTACCGGACCTGTAAATTGCTTCTTTAGCTGCATTATTTAATTAATGGACACCATAAATAATGTAACTAATTAACCTGAATAATAGAAAAATCAAAAACAGTTATCAGGCAACTTTCAGCTTATTCACGTTAGCTTTTGCAAACTTCTCTTTCGCATATTGTAAAGTAATATGAAAATCTTTCGAAGTATGCTTCGCCGACGGAACTTCAAACATTGCATCCAGTAAAATCGCCTCACATATAGAACGTAGTCCGCGTGCGCCCAATTTAAATTCATAAGCTTTGTCGACAATAAAATCCAACACTGCTTTATCAACTATTAAATTCAACGCCTCAAGCTGGAAAAGTTTTTCATATTGACGCATTAATGCATTCTTTGGTTCAGTTAATATTGCTCTCAATGCCGCCTTATCAAGCGGCTCCAAATATGAAATAACAGGCAAACGACCAATCAATTCCGGAATAATTCCGAAGGCTTTCAAGTCGACCGGACTAATATATTGTAAGAAATTAGTTTTATCGAAATGTTCTGATTCACGGGCCTTATATCCAATCGCATTTGACTGCAAACGCTTTGCAATTTTTTTATCAATACCATCAAATGCTCCGCCACAAATGAAAAGAATATTCTGAGTATTAATGGCGATCATTTTCTGTTCAGGATGTTTTCTTCCTCCCTGCGGTGGCACATTCACTACTGATCCTTCCAGTAACTTTAATAATGCCTGCTGTACTCCCTCTCCTGACACATCGCGCGTAATGGATGGATTATCACTTTTTCTCGCAATCTTATCAATCTCGTCAATATACACTATTCCTTTTTCCGCCGCCGAAACATCGTAATCTGCTGACTGAAGCAATCTGGTTAGAATACTCTCAACATCTTCACCGACGTATCCCGCTTCTGTAAGAACGGTTGCATCAGCAATACAAAAAGGAACATTCAGCATTTTTGCAATCGTCCGTGCAAGTAAAGTTTTACCTGTTCCCGTTTCTCCCACCAAAATGATATTGGATTTCTCAATCTCAACTTCATCCTGCTTCTTTGACTTTATGGAAATTCGTTTGTAATGATTATAAACGGCTACGGCCAAAACTTTTTTTGCTTCATCCTGCCCGATTACATACTGATCTAAAAACTTCTTTATCTCAACCGGTTTCAATAGAGTCAGCTGAGAATTAATATTCGACTTCAGCTTGCTGTTCATCTCATCACTGAGAATATTCTGCGCCTGCTGAACGCATTGATCACATATATGAGCATTGATGCCAGCAATCAAAACATATGTTTCGCTTTTATCACGGCCACAAAATGAACATTTTACTTCCTTAGGAGTCTTTACTGACATTGATGGGGGTATGTGTGTATTGGGAAGGCAAGTTACAAAAAATACTGGGATTATGTACTGGGATTAAATGGATTTTGGGATTATGGGATTGGTTACTGGGATTATCGGATAGTGGGATTATGGGATTAGATTTTATTGGGATTAAATGGATATTGGGATTATGGGATTGGTTACTGGGATTATCGGATAGTGGGATTATGGGATTGGATTTTATTGTGCTTAAATGGATTATGGGATTTGAAGGTATATAGTTTAAAGTACCATTATAGTATGTCTTTATTTGGTAGGTATATGTTCACTTGGTAAGGGAACTTTATACTTTGCATTTTTCAATCTGTGAAATTGCAAACTTGATGCACCAAAATTTATAAGCAATCCGACTTCGAGATTTAATATTTCAAGGTAATTTTTTGCTTGTGCGAAATCTCCCGGCTCTAATACTGATATGGCCTTGAGTTCTACTGAGACTAAATCCTTAACCAGAAAATCGACATTTCTACTCCCTATATAAATATCCCGATAGCTAACATCCATTTCAAATTCCTGTTTGAAAGCCAATTTATTAAAATTGAATTCAATTGCCAGAGCTTTCTGATAAAATCTTTCAGGAAATCCCGGCCCAAGCTTTGAATGAACAGTAATTGCATGACGAATAATTTCCCCTGTCAGTTCGTAATACTTCATAATTAAAAACTAAGCGAACAAAAGTAAGTTGAAGACAAAGCAACATACAACCAATATATGCGGAGAAATGATTCCAAATAATTTGAAACTATAAATTATCAAATTCAAAAAACTTAAAATCCAATCCCAAATTCAATTTAATCACAGTAATCCAATCCCATAATCCCAAAATCCATTAATCCCAGTAATCCAATCCCATAACCCCAAAATCCATTTAATCCCAGTAAATAATCCCAGTAAATAATCCCGGTTAAATTTTCACAATCCTTCTACAATAAACCCCGTCATCCCCATAAATCATAATAAAGTAAATTCCCGAATTCAAAAAAGAAATATCCAAATTTCTATCTCCATCAGCAAAATCTGAAAGCACCACTTTGCCACATTGATCAATCACGGTAAATTTAATCTGCTTATTTACTAATAATCTTATATGAACAATATCAGAGGCTGGTACCGGAAAGACATCAATGATGTCGCTGCCAATCTCATCAATTCCGACATTCCTGCATAAATACATTGACGAACCATCTACATAAACCATGTAAGCTAAATCTGATTTACCCCTAAACTGTAATCTGTATGGTTCCGGACGAACATGACTTAATGAGGGTGTGTAAACAACATCCCATGAATAGATATTTCCGATGATATTATTAGTTAGAGTTACAAAAGGCAAATCCGAATAAAAATCAATGTGAGGTGTTGATATCGAATCAAAATACTCAACATGTAAACTTAACTGATTACCGGGCAAAATATGTGAAGAAAAGTCGACAGGTAAAATTGCAGTGTTAAAATGAAATACTGAATCGTTTGTATTTTCAAGTATTATCTGGAAATCTTCATGAACATACCCTATCATGATTCCATTCCGCCATTCTTTTGTCCGAATGGCAAAATTATATTCACCTGGCATTGTCATAGTAGAACCGGGCCAGAAGAATTCACCTGTCTTTGCATTTACAGTCACTCCGGGGGGTATAAAATAACCTGGAATAGGAGTGTTTTCCGCTGAATAACACTCATCAAGCTCAAAAGACAAGCTATCCCAATTCAAATCACTTGCCGTTCGCGATAAATAAAGGTCTTTTCCGTAAGGTGCGACAAAAAGCGGGAATGAATATAAGTGCGGACTGAAATCGGGACAACCGGTCTGGTCAATTGTGAAAGTTGTTTCTATATAAAAGGGAAATGTAACTGAATTTGGAATGTTAACCACATTTACATTCCGGTTTGGATCAGCGAAATGAATTTTATATGTCCCATTTCCCGGATAAATATATTCGGTGCTATATACATTGACCTTTACATCGGTGGCAATTAAAAGAGCCGAATCCCTGGTAATAGAAATTGCCGGTGAACCATCACCCATATAAACACTATCCAAAGTTGGTCTGTCAGCTGCAACCGAAGTCGCTTTTGTATAAGTAAAGATAGTTATCTCATACCTGTACCCCGAAATATGCCTCACCTCTATTCTACCGCCACGATTATGTGTCGCGAATAAATTTCCATACACAAATAACAAAACAAATAAAACTGATATCCTTACAAAATTCATGATCGAAAATTTTAAATTTATTTATGACATTAAAAATAGCCATTAACTTTCAATCCATCAAATCAAAACACTAAATTCATTTATCTATATAATAATCAAATAAGAAATTCAATTCCCAAAAATCCAATCCCATAATCCCAAATTCAATTTAATCCGAGTATATAATCCAAGTAAAATCCAAATAAAATCCAATCCCATAATCCCACAATCCGATAATCCCAGTACATAATCCCCGTAAAAAAAATAGCGCCACTCCCGTAGCGCCATTCTTAATTCTCTAATAACTAATCCTTGTTATGCCTTTTTGCGAGTAAGCACTTCATCAATCATTCCATACTCCTTCGCCTCCTCAGCTGT
Organism: uncultured Flavobacteriales bacterium; assembly: GCA_964486655.1. Lineage (GTDB taxonomy): Bacteria > Bacteroidota > Bacteroidia > AKYH767-A > 2013-40CM-41-45 > JADKIH01. Next base: position 7,531 of record CAZAON010000229.1, on the reverse strand, counting down.
CATCCAGTAATCACGGTCCGAATCCGCGTAAACTTTGTCATATGGTTTTCCGCTGTGAGAGGCAATAATCTCATAAAGTTCTTTCTTCAATTTCTGTATCTCACGTGCAGTGATTTCAATATCGGAAGCCTGTCCTTCTGCTCCGCCCATTGGCTGGTGGATCATGATTCTTGCATGTTTCAATGCAGCTCTCTTGCCATTCGCACCGGCACACATTAATACAGCAGCCATTGAAGCCGCCATACCTGTACAAATTGTCGCAATCGAAGGCTGAATGAATTGCATGGTGTCGTAGATACCGAGTCCGGCATAGACAGAACCACCCGGACTATTCATATAAATCTGAATATCCTTTTTTGCATCCACCGACTCGAGGAAAAGTAATTGAGCCTGTATGATGTTAGATACGTAATCATTGATACCGACGCCAAGGAAGATAATACGATCCATCATAAGACGTGAGAAAACGTCCATTGTCGCAATATTGAGCTGGCGCTCTTCGATAATTGTTGGTGAAATGTAATCGGCTCTTACAGATGAAACAAAACTGTCAACTGTCAGGCTGCTAATACCCTTGTGCTTTATAGCATACTTTCGAAATTCATCTCCGAAATTCATAATGTTCTTTTTTAAGTTTAATTACATTGACGAACTACCGCCAATCATATTTTATAGTCCAAATTTATGCGACCATGCAACTTAACGTAAGAACGTTGAAAATAGTTTTCAACAAGGGGAAAAAATATCAATGATGATGTTGCAATTCGTGCTCTGTCTTTTCATTCAGCTTGGCAACGAATTCATCATAAGGAAGTTCGATCATATTAAGTTTCAGGGTCTTCTTGAGATATTCGAATACCCTCTGACTTAAAATGGCTCTGTGGATACGCTCGTCATTTTCATCTTTTTTAAGATAATCTAACGCCATTTCTTTCAGTTTATCGTCCTCAGGAGCTGGCACACCGTACTGTGCAAACTGCTGAGCGATCATATTCATAGCTGCATCCATCAGATCCTCGCCTTTTACTTCGATAGACTGATCTTTAGCGATTTTGCCTTCAATAAGTGACCATTTTAAATCTTCGGCAAGGTGAAAATATTCATGATCAAAAGTATGCTCATCAATTTCTTGTTCCTGTCTTGATTTTAACATTCGCTTCAGAAAATCATCAGGCAATGTAAGATTGTTGTTCTCCAGTAACCGGGTGCGAACATCCTTCTGCAGTTTCTTGTCGCTTTGTCTTTCAAAATAAGCTGCAATTCCTTCGCGGATTTTAGAACGGAATGAATCCTCATCCGAAACAACACCTTCGCCCAACGCTTTATCAAAAAGCTCCTGGTTTATGTCTGCTTTCTGAACTTCGTTTACGGTTTTAACGGTAAAACGGAAATCAGAATCCATCGAAGGCGCATTTTTCTCGAAACGCAACATGGCTGTAACTTCGGTATCGTTTTTAATTGCCTTGCGGGGATTGAAGATGACGCTTTCATCTTTCTTTATACCGATAAATTTATTTCGCTCGCCTTCATCTTTCAACATTTCGATAGACAAGGTAGTAGTCGTATTATGTCCGTCAGGTTTAGCCTCACCGGTTTCATCTACTTCTGTAAACTCACCATATAATATAGAGTTTGCATCGGCAGCTTCCGGATTTGAAAACTTACCATAACGGCGGCGCATGTCATTGATGTCATTTTCAACCATCGTATCATCCACCTTTATCAGGTAGTATGGCACTTTCTGTGATGGCAATTCAACATTAACTTCAGGCGCAAGACCCACTTCGTAGTCAAATTTGTAGTCACGGCCTTCTTCCAAAATAAGCTCATCCTGATTCTGTAATGGCAAAGGGGAACCTAATACGTCAATTTTATTTTCACGCAGGTAATTGTACAATTCATTTCCCAAAAGTCTGTTTAACTCCTCTGCCAGCACTTCCCTGCCGAATTTTTTCTTGATAAGTCCTGCAGGCACATGACCAGGACGAAATCCCGGAATAGTGGCAGTACGGCGGTATTGTTTAATTGCCTCATCAACTTTTGGCTGATAATCTGCCGGTTTAATTTCTATTGTAATAATTGCGTTTAAATCTCCGTTTTGACGCTTTGAAATTTGCATGGGAATTAGTTTCGGGTTTTGGGTTTCGGGTTTCGGTTTACCGGTTCACAGAATCAGCTTACAAAATCTGTAAACTGCCTCTGTAAACCGCTAAATGTTAAGTAGTGCGGGCGAAGGGACTCGAACCCCCATGGATCGCTCCGCCAGATCCTAAGTCTGGTGCGTCTGCCAATTTCGCCACGCCCGCAACTATGAGCATTTTTGGAAAGGACGCGAAGATACATTTTTATCTCTTTTGTACCATAACTATGGAAAATTTCGCATTTTGGACTCTAAACGGTGAAGAATCTGCATGCGCTTTCTTAAATCTGGTCGAAATTCGGAGAAAACTGACGAGGAAATCATTTCCTCGTTCAGAAAAACGCGCGATCCGCTTTTCATCGGTATCATGTTCGACAGGTACAGCCACCTCATTTTTGCTGTAAGCATGAAATACCTGAAAAATGAAGAAGACAGTAAAGATGCCGTCTTAAAAATTTTCGAAAAGCTCCCCAATGACCTTATTAATTATCAAATCCAGAATTTCTCATCCTGGCTTCATACGGTTACGAGGAATCATTGCCTGAGATTTTTAGAACAGAATAAAATACACTTCCTTAAGAGCGACGATATTCCGGATGCAATAGAAGAAGACGAAGATAGTTTCCAGAAAATTTATCTTCCTCTGCTGGGTGATGCGATAGGACAGTTAAACAACGAACAAAAAAGATGCATCGAGCTGTTTTACATAGAGAATTTAAGTTATGAAGAAGTAAGTTCTCAAACAGGATTTTCAATGAACCAGGTGAAGAGTTATATTCAAAACGGAAAAAGAAATTTAAAGATCATTCTTATAAAAAAAACGAATGAAAAGTAAGCAGAGATATGAAACGACGAGACATCTTTCCGGTGATGAACTGTTAAGATATCACAGGCATGAGCTGCTTGCTGAAGAGGAAAGACTGATCGCAGAGCACCTTAAAAACTGCGAATTATGTTCTGATGCATTGAAAGGTGTGGCCGAAATGAACAATGCAATGAGTATTGCCAATACCATTCACGATCTTCGTCGCAAAATGAGAAGTAAATTCACGCCGAAGAAAAAAATTCTCTACCGGTTTGAACTTATTACTATCCTAATTACATTTTTCATGCTCGGGGTAATTCTATTTATCGCCTATTATTTTTTAATGTACAGACGGTAAACTGAATAAATAAACGATTTGAAAAAATTCCACCTGCTTTTGCTGTTTATCATTTGCCGAACCTTACCTTTACAAAGTGATAATTAATCCAAAAGATCTTAAAACAAGCGTATTCCACAGCTATATGCTGGCCGCAATTGCTCCACGTCCAATTGCCTTTGCCAGTACTATTGACGCTAATGGCAATCCGAATTTAGCACCATTCAGTTTCTTCAATGCATTCGGAAGCAACCCTCCAATCGTTGTATTCTCGCCGGCACGACGGGTTAGAGATAATACAATCAAACATACTCTCGAGAATGTATACGAAATTAAAGAGGTTGTTATCAATGTTGTTAATTACTCCATGGTCAGACAGATGTCTCTTGCAAGTACCGAATACCCAAAAGGAGTTAATGAATTTGTAAAAGCCGGCTTTACTCCGCTCGCGTCACAACTTGTCAAACCTTTCCGTGTAAAAGAATCACCCGTACAAATGGAATGTAAAGTTTTACAGGTAATTGAAACCGGGACTGAAGGCGGCGCGGCAAACTTAATAGTTTGCGAGATACTCTTAATGCATGTAGACGATAGTGTTCTAACTGCGGAAAATAAGATTGATGCGAATAAAATTGACCTCGTTGCACGAATGGGCGGCGATCTCTATTGCAGAGCATCAGGATCTTCCCTGTTCCACGTCGCCAAGCCATTGCAAATTCCGGGTATCGGCATCGATAATCTGCCTGCACATATCAGAAACAGCAATATTCTTACAGGAAATAATCTCGGACAACTTGGAAATGTTCAGGCCCTCCCCGATGAAGCTGCCATAAACGAATACAGAAACAAGGAAACTGTTAAGCAATTACTCCAAACGTATAGCGATAAAAAAATTCTCTCTCAGAAAATACATGAACTAGCCAAAGAGTTTTTGGAAAAAGAAAATGTCGAAGAAGCGTTGTTAGTCTTGCTTGCCCCTTTTGGGGAGTCTTGAGAGAACATCATTCAATACCTAAAGAAATTCAAAAACACTAAATTAGCCTCTCATGACTAATGACTCCTCAAAAGGGGCAAGCAAGACTAACTACTCAGGACTTTCTCATTTTTTTTCTACAACTTGCATATCTGAATGCCGAAAGGATTAATCACAAGTCTGCTTATTAAATTGACAATAGATTTCTGGTACTTTACCGTACTGGCTCTGTTAATCAAGTTCTTTCTGCTGCGTTTTACTGCAGCTGATAATCTCATGAAAGCATTTCTGATGTGGATTGTCGGATCTGTGACATTTTATACAATAGCATGTTTGGCGGGAATCCTTTTCTCCTCGACCGGATTTTACTACACTCCATTTATCATGTTTGTAATCGGATTTTCCGGCGAATTGCTCTTCTGTAGTATCATGTTCCGTACCGAAGCGCAAAAACTAATTCCTTCCATTCTTATTGGAAATGGAATATTTTTCTCTCTATTGTTTACGCAAATGCTTTAACGGGACTAACAATGAAAACGTGATTGAATAAATATTTCATGCATGGCAGATATTATTCAATACACTCTCACCAACTAAATTTCAGTATTAAAATGGAATCTGTTTGAGATTCTACCTGCTAAAACAATCCGTTAATCTCGGCATTGATTCTGTTGATGATCTTACCCATATCTTCCGGATTGTCGGCAAAGTTTAAATCATCAATGTCTATGATAAGCAATTTTCCCTGCTCATAAGTTGAAATCCATGCTTCGTAACGCTCATTTAAACGTTTTAAATAATCGATACGAATTGAATTTTCATAATCACGGCCGCGACGGGCAATCTGGTTAACAAGTGTCGGAACACTTGCACGCAGGTAAATAAGCAGATCGGGAGGCGAAACAAATTTCGACATCAATTGAAAAAGCTGCTGATAGTTATTAAAGTCCCTGGTCGTCATTAAGCCCATAGAATGAAGATTCGGCGCGAAAATGTGCGCATCCTCATAAATGGTACGGTCCTGAATGACTGTCTTACCACTTTGACGGATTCGGGTAATCTGATCGAGTCGGGAGTTCAGGAAGTATATCTGTAAATTGAAAGACCAGCGTTGCATGTCTTCATAGAAGTCGTTCAGATATGGGTTGTCGTCAACATCCTCATAATGCGGCTCCCACTTCATGTTTTTCGCAAGCAGGTTCGTAAGCGTTGTCTTACCCGCGCCAATGTTACCGGCAACAGCAATATGAAGTGGTGTTAAAAGCTTCTTTGTGGGAATATATTTTTCGGTTGCTTTTACTGTTACAGATTTTGCAGCCGGTGCTTTCGCCGGAGTTTGTTTCACGTTTTTCTTTGAGCTTGATTTTGTCACAGTCTTTACAGCCATTTGTAAGTTAGTTATTTGTTTTTAGAAAATCGGTTGGCTAAACTAAAAAGAATAAAACTTTAGTGAATCAGTTGTTAATAAATAAAGTTGGTGTTGCTCAATTCTGCCGGAAATGATTGATTCATTGTCCGGCAATAAAACTTCTTTTTCTTCGGCAGTTCTTGTATCTACACGAATTAATTTGTTATTTACCGTAATTAAAATTTCTCGTCCAATAACCTGAAATGTAGTAAGTCCTTTGTAAGGTATCGTCTTATAATATTCTCCATAGCGATCGAAAACTAAAATTCCAGTAGCCGGATTATTCATATAAATGAAGCCGCTTCTTTCTATCATAATTCCGGGCTGAACCTGATAACCCATTATTTGTGTGAGACTTCCGCTACTATAGATAACCTGAAGGTTCATGTCGAGTTTCTTCAAAAGATCATCCTGTCGATCATAAACCCAATAACCATTTTCTTCTGAAGTACATGCTGCAAGCGGCTGATTAATCTGAATGGAACGTAAATCAATTCCCGATTGATAGGCCAGTCTTGTATCCAGTATGATTATTTTGGCGAAATCAGAATAAAATAACAGGATCTTCATCGGATTCGAGGCATCAATCGATCGAATGTCGCCCAGACTGCTTTCACTAAAATTCGCTTTAGGTTTTCCGAATGGATCGAACTGCAACAACTGATTTTCAACGAGGACATAGGCATTTCCCAGCCGATCTGTTGTCATCTGCACTTCCTGCTCGAAAGAAACTGCATTTATATACTTGTAGTTGTCGTTTGTCGCAGCTATAAGGGTAATGGCTAAAGCAAATATAAATACGATGGCAGGGGTTTTTCTCATTGTATTTGCATTAAATTTTTTATTTAAAATCACTTTCAATTAAGCTTTACTATCTCCCTTATCTGTTCAATGACAGCACGATCATTACTCAATCTCGGTACTTTATGCTGCCCGCCAAGTTTACCTTTGCTCTTCATCCATTCATAAAACGTTCCCTGTGGTACAATATTTATTACCGGAAATCTCAAGGCCATGTCTTTATATCTTTTCGCCTCGTAATCTGAATTTAGTGACTTCAGTGCCGTATCCAATACTTCATTAAAGTAATCAAAATTCTCCGGAGTCGTTTCAAATTCAATAAGCCATTCATGAGCGCCATTCTCATTGCCCGAAAAATAGACGGGCGCAACCGTATACTCCTTTACCATTGCTCCTGTTTTCTCACAGGCGATTGAAATGGCCCGGTCGGTGTTTTCAATAATAACTTCTTCGCCAAATGCATTCACAAAAAGCTTTGTCCGACCTGTTATTCGAATCCGAAACGGATATAGCGTGGTGAACTTTATCGTATCGCCAATTATATAACGCCATAAACCCGCATTCGTCGAAATCACGGGTGCATAATTTTTATTCAGCTCCACCTGGTCTAATGAAACGGTCTTCGGACTTTCCTTACCATATTCTTCAACCGGCATAAACTCATAAAACACTCCATAGTCAAGCATCAGCAACATATCATCAACATCCGACCTGTCCTGAATACCGAAGAAGCCTTCCGAAGCATTATAAGTGTCTAGGTAATTGAATCCGGTTTTTGGAATGAGTTTATTGAATTGTTCTTTATAGGGCATAAAACTAACTGCGCCATGAATGAATAACTCCAGATTCGGCCATACTTCAACGAGATCAGACTTACCGGTAATTTCTAAAATTCTTTTTGCCAAAACAATCGTCCATGTCGGCACTCCGCTGATACAAGTGACATTTTCCATCGACGTAACCTTGGCCATTTTCTCTATCTTATCTTCCCAATTATCCATCAAAGCAATCGATAACTCTGGAGTCCGAATCATTTGAGCCCAGAAAGGTAGATTTTGCATGAGTAT
>CAZAON010000228.1:0-3807 GCA_964486655.1 uncultured Flavobacteriales bacterium | reverse complement strand
GTGGAACTTCCCGCTTCTCATGGCTGCCTGGAAAATTGCTCCCGCGCTGGCAGCAGGGAATACGGTCGTACTTAAACCGGCAGAGACAACTCCATTAACATCTTTATTTCTCGCAGAAATTATTCAGGAAGCAGATTTACCCGCCGGCGTAGTGAACATTATCACAGGAGCGGGTGAAACCGGTTCTGCAATCGTCAATCATCCCGGTATAGATAAAATCGCATTCACGGGATCTACCGAGGTTGGAAAAATTATTCAGAAAGCGATAGCCGGAACGAATAAAAAATATACTCTGGAGCTCGGTGGTAAAGCCGCAAATATAATTTTCGAAGACGCTGCCATTGATCAGGCTGTCGAGGGAATCATAAACGGAATCTTTTTTAATCAGGGTCATGTTTGTTGCGCCGGCTCAAGATTGTTTGTGCAGGAAAGTGTCGCGAAAAAGGTTATTCGTAAGCTGAAAGACCGTATGGAAACTCTTATCGTCGGTGACCCGCTCGATAAGAATACAGATATCGGCGCCATCAATTCAAAAATGCAACTCGAAAAAATTAAAAAATATATCAAGATCGGTATTAATGAAGGTGGAGAGTGCTTCCAGACTTCATGTGCTATTCCTTCAAAAGGTTTCTGGCATCGTCCGACTCTTTTTACGAATGTCGCCCAGTCTTCCCGCATCGTTCAGGAAGAAATATTCGGTCCGGTTCTAAGCGTGCAAACATTCAGAACAGTCGAAGAAGTCATCGAGAAAGCCAATAATATTCCGTACGGACTCAGCGGCGGAGTCTGGACAGATAAAGGTTCGAAAATATTCAAAGTAACATCAGCATTAAAAGCCGGAGTCATCTGGGCCAATACTTACAATAAATTCGATCCGACATCACCATTTGGAGGATACAAAGAGTCAGGTGTTGGAAGAGAAGGGGGACTTCATGGTTTGATGCCTTACTTGAAACTTAATTAAAAATTACGAATTAAAAATTACGAGGGCCTTGATTATAGATTGTGCAACCAACCCGTAACCCGTAACCCGAAACCCGAAACCGTGTTCCGACACCCATAGAGCCAGCAACCCCCAACCCGAAACCCAAAACCCGAAACCGTGTTCCGACACCCATAGAGCCAGCAACCCCCAACCCGAAACCCGCAACCCGAAACCGTGTTCCTACACCCATAGAACCAGCAACCCCCAACCCGAAACCCGAAACCCGAAACCGTGTTCCGACACCCATAGAACCAGCAACCCCCAACCCCCAACCCGCAACCCGAAACCGTGTTCCGACACCCATAGAGCCAGCAACCCCCAACCCAATGCCTGAAACAGAAAACTCCAAAGCAATTAAAATAGAAACCAACGGACAAAACGGAACATCGAAGGCGGATCGTCTTGATGTTTTAAAGACGTATAAAATTTACATTGACGGAAAATTTCCGCGAACAGAATCGGGGAGATACTATTCTTTGATTAATTCATCAGGGAAATCAATAGCCAATATTTGTCTTTCTTCAAGAAAAGATTTTCGCGAAGCAGTTGTTGCTGCAAGAAAAGCTCAGCCGGGATGGGCGGGAAGATCAGCGTACAACAGAAGCCAGATACTTTATCGTATCGCCGAAATGCTTGAAGGCCGCCGGTCTCAATTCATGAGTGAACTGGCAGAGCAGGGGTATTCCTCAGTCTCTGCTACTAAAGAGGTCGATCATTCAATTGACAGACTGGTTTATTATGCAGGATGGTGCGATAAATATCAGCAGGTATTCAGTGCCGTTAATCCGGTCGAGTCATCACACTTCAACTTTTCCGTTCCCGAGGCAACCGGAGTTGTCGCAATTATTTGTCCGGAAGAATCAGGATTACTCGGATTAATAACTACCATAGCTCCGGCAATTGCAGGAGGCAATTCAGTCGTTGCACTTGCATCGAATTCAAAACCACTATGTGCAGTGACATTTGCGGAAGTTTTAAATTCATCGGATGTACCGGGCGGAGTTGTAAATATTCTTACCGGTACACGTTCAGAATTGATCAGTCATTTCTCCAGTCATATGGATGTCAATGCAATTGTTTATTGCGGAGACGATACGAAGGAAATAGTCAATGTTAAAGAGTCAGCATCTTTAAATGTCAAGCGAGTTTCAATTTATAATGACAGTGATCTGAGTTCCGAAAAATGCCAGTCAGGCTACCGGATCATGGATCTTCAGGAAATTAAAACCACCTGGCATCCTATAGGCCAGTAAAAATCGATAGAAATGATTTTTCCACTCGAACAAACGATTACTCCTCAGGAGAGAATTACTGCCATGCATCAGCTTCCTGCTGTTGTCTGGCTGACCGGATTGAGCGGCTCAGGAAAAAGTACAATCGCGGTTTCGCTCGAACGACGACTATTGGATAAAGGATTTAAAGCGTACCTGCTCGATGGAGATACCGTTCGTTCAGGTTTGAATAAGGACCTCGGATTTTCGGAAGAAGACCGTAAGGAAAACATCAGACGTATCGGTGAAGTTTGCAAGCTAATGCATGATGCCGGACTTATCGTTATCACTGCATTCATTTCGCCATATCAGGCCGACCGTGATTTTGTACGGTCATTGATTCCGAATAAAGGTTTTAAAGAAGTTTATGTAAAAGCGTCGCTAGAAACATGTGAAAGCCGCGATGTGAAAGGGTTATATAAGAAAGCCAGAAAAGGTATCATCAAGGATTTTACCGGTATCGATTCTCCTTATCAGCCACCTCTTAATCCGGAAGTGATTTTAGATACGGAAAAAGAAAAGGAAGATGTATCTGTAGATATTTTATTGGACTATTTATTGCCGAGAATTGGATTAGCACTTTAGTGTACATCTAATCTGATTTCAGTCTTCTTATTAAAATCGCCTGCTCCTTTTATTAATGATGCGAATGCGTCAAATCGTAAGTTGACAATCCATCCCAATCCTTTTCGTATTGTCCACAATATAAATCCGATTATAAAAATCAGTTTCTGAATAAAGTTTCCGTGTTTAAATACGGTGCGAAAACGATTTCTTACGGAATAATAGACAAAGAAAGTCAGACGAGGATTCCTGCCATCGAACATAGGTAGTTTTTTTTCTCCGGCTGAAAAACTTCCCTGTCTGCTATGGTGTACTAAAGCTTCAGGAACGTATTTTATTTTATATCCGCTCTTCCTGATTCGCAGAGATAATTCAACATCCTCTTCATACATAAAATAGCCGGGATCAAATCCCCCACACTCTTTCACGACAGAAAGTTTTATCATGAATGCGCAACCGCTGGCAAACTGAACATCCCTTTCAGTCATTGCGATTGCACTCTCTGCACTTTTACCATAACCCGGAATTCTTGCAGAACCTTTTAGCCAGCTGAAATTCCCGCCTCCGTACCAAAGCAGATCCGTTTCAGGCATCATCGTAATTCTCGGTGCGACAATGCCGGTGTCCAGGTTTAATAATTTTCTTTCAAGGATATCAACTATTCCGGCTCGGACAATTGTATCAGGATTCAGTATCAGGATAAAATCGGAGTCGCAATTATGGAGTACCCAACGTATACCGGCATTACAGCCCCCGCCGAAACCCGTATTTTCGGAGTTTCGTAATATCACCGTTGATGGAAATTTTTTCTGTACTATATCGATATTGTTTTCAGAAGAAGCATTATCGACAACAACAATATTATTTAAAGTTTCATTTTGAAGAGATTCAATGCAGGAAATCACCTGTTCAGCGGTATTGTAATTTACGATTATCAGACTGGTTTTGCGACTCATTTTTCAAGGCAAAAAAGGGGCGATTGCAGTG
>CAZAON010000227.1:0-17398 GCA_964486655.1 uncultured Flavobacteriales bacterium | reverse complement strand
TACCCTATCATTGAATTACAATCGCTTCAAACTTCCTACCTTTTCAACATGTATGCTACTACCGGATACAATCGTTCCTATTATGGCTCCCTGTATAATGATGCAAAGACATTATACAATCAGTCAAATGCTGATGTATTAAAATATACAGAGCTAAGAGGAAAATGCCTGTATTATCAGAAGTATATATTGCAGGCGCAGCCGAATTGATATTAGCTCAATCCTGATACATATTCTTACCGAAATCGAACAGACCATTCCGGGCGTACACATAATGTACGCCCGGAATTTTAAATAGATATCTGTAAACTTTGTTTCGGAAATTAATTTCAATTCATATTCTGAAGCAGTTGATTGGTATAATCCGGCCGAGTTCTTCCCATCCAAAATGACTGACAAGATGCTTTACGATTGTTTCGAGGGTAATGCCGTGTAAGGGGTCGTTGCTTTTCAAATGTTCAAAATAGTTTTTAAATGCATTAGTATTTAACAATAGAAAATTTAGAAATCGAATTTTCATGTTCAATGCTTACAATGAACATCCCTTTCCTTAAATCGGATGCATCAACCATAGTGTTAGTATCTATACCCTTAATAACTTTTAATTTTCTTCCGGTAAGATCATAGAGCTCCACATTATCTCCTTGCGTTGTTCCTGATATCGAAAACATTGATTCGAAAGGATTTGGATAAATTTCCAGCGGCTTATAATCTGCCGGTAAATTAACAGACAAGGGTAACGGGTTTCCCGGATTACAACTTGCAAGATTGTAAATAGAATCATTCGGGAATGGAATTGTATCTGTAATTGCAACAGAATTTGAATTGATTGTTACCTCGATAATACTGTTCGCAAAATTATTTGCAACACTTGCAAAAGCAAGGTATAGTTTCCCATTGTTCATAAATGCACCGTTATTTCCATACATATCAATCCGGAAGTAATAATTCTTAATGCTATGTCCTGTGGAATCGTACCTTACAATTGAATCGGTAAGCCATCCTCCTGATGTGATAAGCCCCCACAATGTTCCGTCATCATCACAAACAGGGTCTGAAACAAAACTATAAAGATTAAGGTTTGTCAGAGTTTGTAGCCCATTACTGTCAAATCTGAAAATATCTGAAATTCCATGCCTGGTAAAATACTGGAACCGGCCATATCCACCATTACTCCACAGGAGTATTCCGGTAGGAATCGCTACCCAGCTCGTTCCATCCCAATAAATTACATCCATACCACCTGCTGCATAAAAAGTCGGACTTACACTTGAGGAATTAAAAGCATCAGAGAATCCGATGGATGAGCACGGACAGCCGGAGAGAACTGTATCGACAAAATTTATTGTGCCGTTATTTATATCCCATTCTAGAATATTTCCTACAATATCTAAACTCCAGAAGTGATTTTGCAGGCAATTAAAGGATGTTGGGGAGGATTTATTAATAGCTTCGGGTAAAGTTTGTTCCTGGGCAAACAGGTTTGATGACAGGAAAAAAAATGGAACTAAAATTTTAGAGTATTTCATATTCTAATTTAATTTAGACCGTTAGATTTTTAATCAAATATAATTTTTTTTACATTAAATCATACTTTCATCCGATGAGCATTTATCAATAACTTTTGAATGTTGCATTTAATTCTCACTTTCAAAGAATCATATTTATTTTATTAAATAGATAAAATTAAATCTATTGTCAAAATCATATTATCATTCGATTGCAGGAATAATCCGTTTGTTAAACATTTGATGTCAAACGCGTATACCGAAAAGCGTGCAACAGAGTAGGTAAAAAATATAAATATATTGTTTATGAAAAGTTATAAGCTAATAATTTGTTTAGTATTGACATTAATACAATTTAATACAACAAATTCTCAAACTGTGCAGTGCGCAGCGTTTATTACAAATCCGGCCTATCATGCTGCAGAGGTAGTATCCCCATTCCTGCCAAAAGCGGAACGAGAGAATGAAAATTTAATGATAAGATCCCATAATGGTGGAAGCTTAATTACTGCTAAAACCGTTACGAACGGAATTAATACAGATGTGCAAATCACAAAATTAAACGGATGTGCAACGGTGTGGAGTGTCATTTGGAATGGCCCTTTTAATCATGATGACTGGGTAAATTGCGTTACTACTGATGAGGATGGCAATATATATTTAACAGGAAGAACCTGGAATACAACAAACAATGGTTGGGACCTTTTTGTAGTTGGTTATGATGCAAATGGGCATTATACATGGGAAGACGTATACGATGGTACAGGAGGAACAAATGATGAAGGGTTTTCAATTATTGCAAGAAAAGATATGGTTTATATTACCGGCCAAACTGGTTATTCTGTATGGAATTTTGCTGGTATTACCAGGGCGTATCATTGGCCTTCTCATTTCAATTCCTGGTCCACTTTATTTTATGGAAGCTATAATGCGAGAAACAAATCAATTTGCTTTGGAGATGATGGTCAAATTTATGTTGCAAGTGAAGCATATGATGATTTTCATCTTTACGAATCTTACATACATACAATTCAATATGATATAAATAACGGAAATGAAAATTGGAATATGCAATACAGCCTAAGTACAACTCCGACTTACATTAACTATCCAATGGAAATAATTTCAGATAAGGATGGTGTCATTGTAGGTGGAGTTGGATATGAGCCCGGAAACGGTTCGGATGATTATGTGCTATTGAAATACGATTTTGGAGGTGGTTTAACATGGTCTCAAAGCTATGACTTCTCAAATTTAAAAGATCATTTAAAAAATATCGTACTTGATAGAGTATATAATATTGTATATGCAACCGGTTGTTCAGAATATAGAGATGACAACCAATATTTGTCAACATCAGTAATTTCAACGATAGCATTAAAAGCGACAACTGGCGCATACATTTGGAACGATCAATTCTCATCCGGACCCGGCATGAATGATTATGGATGGGATATTGAGTTGGATTGTAATTCAAATGTATATGTTGCAGGTACAGATTACTATGTACTGGCAGTGCTCTCTGATTATTTGTTACTAAAATATACTCCCGGAGGTACACTTGCATGGTCTGCTAACTATGGAAACTTTGCAAGTATAGGTCGCGGGACTGATATTGCAATTTCGGGAAACGGTTTACACGGCGGTATATATGTATTAGGTGAAACTCCTATTAGCGTTGATGAATGGCTGATTGTTGGTTTTCGCGGTATAGAAGAATGCAGCGCGAGATTAGCCGCAGAAAGTAAAGAAAACAGCTTGAATCAGTCTGCATACCCGAATCCATCTAAAGGTGAAATTAGTTATTATAGCGATTACGAGGGAATGGTTAGTATTTATGATTCTCAGAGCCGATTAATAGTTCAGGTACCGGTTTCTTTTGGCGATAATAAACTCGACCTTATGAAGTGCGAAAATGGAATATATTACTTAGTATTCCATGACTCCGAAAGTAAAATCAATCGCAATGAAAAAATAATTATAAATAAATAATTTAAATTAGTATTTTAAAAAAGGGATGAGGCTCGTTAAAGAGACTCACCCCTTTTTCATTTTAGATGAGTTATAAAGTTTTGGACGAATGTGATCTTAAGGGAACCTTTAATATACTTAATTAAAATATTTCCCCTGCGCTCTTCTGAAGTTTGTTGAAACAGAATAAAAATAAATTCCTTTCGGCAATTGTGGCAATTGTAAAACAGGGTTATTAAAAGACTGTGACTTAAAAATCAGTTTGGAATCGAGGGAATAAATTTCAACCAGGCAATTCTCGGCCGGAAGATATAATTTGTTATTCTCAAACCGTACCGGCAATTTTTCATTTAATGCTTCAACAGACAGATTGCCGAAACAGGCAACTGTTGGAATATTTGTGAGCGAACTATCAGTTTCAGTCGTATCTGAAAATGTAATTGAAACCGGCTGAACGTTTAATGTCTTGTTTAACATCGAACGATTAAATGGAGTCGCGAATTCCGATTGAGCTATGCTGCAGGAATTGTTAAATGTGGTATCGAATTTCCCGTAACAAGAACTATTGCCCCAATTACCAACAGCCAAAATATCATTGTTATATGAGACAATAGATTTAACAATATTGAAATGAAGGAATGATACTGCTTTTTCAATGTTGCCGGAATTGTCCAAGCGAACTGACGAACTGCCTGCATTAATAATGGTATTATTTCCGACACAATTCACAGTAATTGCATTTACCAGGTTGTTCGACCAGATCACTCCGCCACCAGAATCGAGCTTCGTTACAATTGAAAAGTCAGGTGTCTGGCAGTTCGTCAATTGTTTTGTAACAAGAATAATATCATCTGAAGGTGAAGAAGTCAAATCATTAAAATATTCGCAATAAATATTATCTACTTCTTTCGCCCAGATCACATTTCCCGAAGTATCGGTTTTTATGACAAAACTGTTCGAGGCTCCTCCTTCACCACCTAACAGGATATTTCCATCATGCAGCCTGATTGCTTTGAAGACATTATAAACATCCGTTGTATTGGAGGAGGAAAGAAGGACGGAAGATGAAACGTTTCCCATTTCATCCATATTGAACATTTGGATTCCAACGATATTGCTTGTACTATTTATATAACCTGATATAAACATGATCCGATTATTGCCAAGATATATTAATGCAGCCGGAGCATTGTAATCGGCCGAATCGAGAACCTTATAAAAAAGCGGGTCCCCGAATTCATTCAACTTCATTAAAAAATATCGGCCCGGACCGTAATTACATAATCCGGCAGCCATGTAGCTGCCATCAGAAAGCTGGATAAAACTGTCGTAGGTTCCCGCCTTTGGATAATGCTTACACCATTCAACTCCCCCAACTGAATCATTCTTCTGCAGAAACCAAAAATTGCTAGTACTGTTATCTACACCCAGGATCAATGATCCATGATCATTCGTTTCTATCAGATCGGTTAAAAAATTACCGGCTGAATATGTTTTTTGAAAATGTTGGCCGCTGGCAAATAGAGAAAGTAATAAAAATAGGATGCTGGATATTTTTTTCATAAAAATAGGTTTAATAATTCTTTATTGTAACGAATATTGATAAGAAATATTGAGTTTACACCTCTAATATATAACTCTTCTGAAAGACTCCTGGCAACGGAGAGTGAATCGCTTTGATGGGAAATACTTTGACAAATATACACCTGAAAATAGTTTCGCAGGTTTTTCACATTACGAAAAGTATAGTTTCTATTAAAAATCATATTTTCATCTGATTGCCTCCCTCCTTTTTGAATTCCAACTTTGTAGAATTGAACGCAGAAGCCGAATAGCGTTTTTATAGTAGGCAGAAAAATTACTAATTATTTTTATGAAAATAGTTTCAAAAATCACCCTTGTATTAAGCATAATTCTATTATTAAACAATTCAACAAATGCCCAATGCATTACGGGTGCCGGAGGTACCGTATACCCTGGTACAACAATTAATTTGACAGGGAATCTTTATATTCAATTAGGAGCGACATTCTATTACACAATGTCCATTTCAGGATCGAATATTATTCAAAACTTAGGCTTTAAAGTTGACACATCAACCTGGCTTCCAACCGCGACTACGAATCCGGTATATAAATATTTAAACATTTCAGCCGGAAACCACTTATGGAAGAGTTCCGGCACCGTAAGTTCAAATGCACCATGTGGTGCGACAGAAACTGTTACAATTACAATATATCAACAAGGAGGAGGTCTCATATGTCAATCATCATTTACATTTACAACACCACCGGCCCCTCCTGTGCTTTCAATTGCGGGAGTAAGCCAGGTTTGTGGGAATGCGTCGACTAATATTACTTTGAATGGTGCAACCTGTAGTGGATGCACTTATTATTGGACGTCTTCAAATACCAGCTGGAAGGGAAATAGTCAATCATTTCCAATTACTACCACATCCAATACTATTAATGTATATACTACTAATCCCGGTTCGTCAACTACTATTACCGGAACAATTATCGGACTCTCGGGCTACTGTTCACAACCGGTTCCGGCTACTAAAAACATATCCTCGAACAGCTTTAGTCTTACTCTAACCGCACCGGATCAGTGCGGAATATTATCGAGTGCCCCACAAGATGCCTTGAAAGTTACTGCAACAAATATATCCGGCGCCTCTTACGCATGGTATAAAAGAGATCCGGGAACTACCAATTGGTATTCGATTGGTGGTGCGAATATTAATTACAAATTTTACAACAGCATAATTTCCGGATTTACGGGTGTTAAAGTTGTGGTAACAAATGCTCAGGGTTGCACCCAGGAGAAATCCATGGAATTATTATTTTGTTCAAATCAACCAACATGCTGTAACGCTTTGCGTAAATCAAACGATCCTGATGTAATTTTGATCAAAAATGATATCGGAATATTTCCAAATCCAACTTCAGGAATAATTAATATTAACATGTCGGGTGCAGAAGGAATGGTTGAAATATACAATTATGAAGGTAAAAGATTACTTACAAAAGTATTAAACCCTGAAAGCACAGAAGTCAATTTATCAGAATTGAGTTCGGGCATTTATTTGACAGTAATCAAGAATAATTCGGGTGAAGTTCTGAAGACAGAAAGGGTAATTTTAAATTAATTGATATTCGAACTAATTACAACAACCTCCGGAATGAAAAATTACGGAGGTTGTTTTCATTTCATTAAACTACTAACAGAAAATAAATTAAATAATTTCTATTTACCTTTGAACAAATCTCTTCCCAATGAAAAAGGTATTCCTATTCTTTATCTTTATTCTATTTTTTCAGTCAGGCAAACTTAGTGCTCAGGCTGTCGATTCTATATCAATTAGATTAACACAATCCTCTCCCGACTCCGTTGTCTGGACATATTTCACACAGTACATAGATTCATTTTCACTCGGAAAACTTAAAACGTATTTAGAACGACAGTATCTCAATAATATATGGGAAAATGAATGGATGTGGAATTTTAATTATTCCGCTACTGTCGATACCGAAATCCACTACAAATGGAATGGCCAATGGGATAATTATTATAAACGTATATACTTTCACAATGCCCAGGGACTTGATACGGCGATTTATCTGATAGTATGGAACAATGGCTGGATTTATCAAAACAAAAAAATATGCACTTACAACGCCGATTCAAGTTTAGCCACACGCTTAAATATAGTTTGGAATACAACAACGAGCCAGTGGGAAAATGACACTTATGAATACTGGAGTAAGGATTCACTACAACGAGATACATCACAAACAATTGATCTATTTACCGCCGGTGTTCAGGGACCCTGGCAACGAATAAGTTTTACTTACGACTCTCTTGGAAATCTCATTTCAGCCATTGGAAATTATTGGGACAACTCCGACTCTACTTATTGGTTAACGTATCATACTGATTATTGGACTTATGATTCATTGCACAACGTAATCCACTCGGCATCCAGTGACGTTCCCGGAGGATCCGGCCATACTTACTATTATTATTTCCCTGATTATAATTTGTCTGACACATGGCAATATTATGAACATTCCGGAACAGGCACCTGGTATCACACCCGGTATTATTATGACTTACAAAATAATGTCTACGTATTTCTTCCCGACGATTTTTCAATTTGCGAAAATGATTCGGTGCAAATCGGCGGATTTACATTCGGTGGCCTGCAACCTGTCCATATCAACTGGACACCTGCAACCGGACTTTCATCAGACACGGTTGAGAATCCAATAGTCAACACACACAGTTCACAGACCTATGTATTTCAGGTGACAGACGCAAACAATCTGACAGCTACCGATTCCATTCATATAAATGTCTACCCTGCTCCGATTTTGGATAGCATAATATCAATACCGGCATCCTGTTCAAACTGTCCTGACGGCACATTCTACATTTACCCCTCCACCGGCATTAGCAATTATTCAGTATTCCCCGACTCCGGTGCCTTGTTTGGAACTAATATGATATACGGATTAATCCCCGGTGTTTATACAATCTGCATGGAGAGCTTAGACGGATGTAACTCATGTTTCGTCGATTCTATTAGTTTTAACATCGGAATTAAGGAAAACTATCCGCATAGTGTTTTCATTACTAAAAATCCGTTTTCAGACTTTACTGATATTCATTGCAACATTCAAAACGAAAATTTGAAACTGCAAATTTTTGACGGAACCGGACGAAGTATTTTACAAAAGAAAATCACAACTCCCGTTACCAGAATTTATCGTGACAATTTAAAGAATGGCATCTACTTCGGAGTATTATTTTCCGATGATAAAATTTTCGACCGAATGAAACTGATAATTGTTGAGAATTAACTGAACGACCCAGCCTCCCTTCAGATATTTACTAATTGAAACTTCAGACAGGATATTTTTAATTAATACCGGTTGGCGGATTTCTTTTCATTTATTTTTTCTGTTCAATTTGAACCTTGTTGATTTTTCCCGTGAACTTCGATGACTTGCCATAATCTGCTACATGCGTGCCTTCATCAACGCCTATATCAGCAAGATCATCAACAGAAAAAATACCCGGTTGTGTTTTCGGAAGTTTGCCTTCAGCGACTTTATTCCCGTTTACGGTAATCGTCGCATAGCCACCCTTTCCCATTCCAACGCCATCATATATAAAGTCATAAACCAAATTATATTTTCCCGCTTTAAGTGACTGTGTTGCTACAATGTTTGTGGCCTCCATTCCGAGGTAGTTATACGTAAATGCCGGTTTCCCGTCTTTCAAATAAAATGACAATCCGCCAAATCTTCCTCCCTGGCAAACTATAACGCCATTTCCATTGTCCTTCACTTCCACATCCGCTGTTATAGTATAGGAAGTATTTCTAAGGTCAATAAAAATATCAACGCCCATTCCTTTCATACCATCTCCGTATGTTATAGATGTTCTATCACCCATAACTGTAGGCCGGCCCATCAATGCTGCATTGGTTCTTTCGAGGAGACGATCATCTAAAGGTAAAACATGAAATCTTTCAGCCTCTTTCATAAACAATCCCTGCATCGCTTTGAGTTTATCAGGGTTTTTCGTTTCAAGATTTTCTGACAGACTAAAATCCTCATTGGTATTAAACAACTCCCATTTATCTTCCTGTAAGGTATTGAGGGGCTTCTGCCTCCATGCCGGTCTGTGAATAGTACGCGCATACCAGCCATCCTGATAGATACCCCTGTTACCAAACATTTCAAAATATTGCACATTATGCTGCTCTGCTGCACCCGCATTATTAAACGTGTACGCAAGACTTTTACCCTCAATCGGATCCTGCTTAATACCGTTTACCGTAGTTGGTGCAGGAATTTTCGCCACTTCAAAAACTGTTGGCGCAATATCAATTACGTGACCAAACTGCGAACGTACTTCTCCTTTGGCTTTGATACCCGCCGGCCATTGAATGATCATGCCATTTCTTGTCCCTCCAAAATCAGATGCTACCTGCTTGGTGTATGAAAAAGGAGCGTCCATTGCCACAGCCCATCCTGCAGAAAAGTGCGGATAAGTGCTTGGAGAACCCCATTCATCATAATGCTTCAGCATATCCGGTACGGTTTCAGCAATTCCATTGAAATAAGTCATTTCACTGTACATACCATTCATCTGTCCCTCCGCACTGGCACCATTATCTCCGGCAATGAAAACAATTAGCGTATTATCCATTATGCCCAAATCACTAATGGTTGAAATAAGTCTTCCAACTTCATAATCGGTTTGCTCCGCAAATCCCGCGTAAACTTCCATCTGTCGTTCGAATAGCTTTTTCTCGTCAGCCGAAAGTTTATCCCAGTCTTTTATGTCAACCGGTTTTGGCGCAAGTTTAGTGTTGGCCGGCACAATGCCCAGTTTAATCTGTCGTGCCAATGTTTGCTCGCGAATCTTATCCCAGCCCTGATCAAATTTTCCTTTGTATTTATCGGCCCATTCCTTTGGAACATGATGCGGTGCATGCGTTGCCCCCGGCGCGAAGTACATAAAGAAAGGCCTATCAGGTGATAATGCCTGCTGAAAACGAACCCATGAAATGGCCTGGTTGGTCATGTCTGTCGTAAAATGATAATTCGGATCATCAGGCGTTTCAACAAGTGTAACTCCGTCATAAATTAACGGAGCCCATTGATTCGTTTCACCACCAATGAAGCCATAGAATTTTTCAAAGCCCGAACGTGTAGGCCAGCGATCCTGCGGACCTGAGTTAGAAATTTCCCATGGAGGAGTTTCATGATACTTGCCAAAGGCGGCTGTGTTATATCCGTTCTGACGCAGCACTTCAGCCATAGGTGTTATCGATTGAGGTCTCACTCCTGTGTTCCCCGGAAAAGTGGTAGCGGCTTCTGTAATACAACCCATATTGTTACTGTGATGGTTATATCCTGTTAGCAGTGCAACTCTGGTTGGCGAGCAAAGTGAAGTGGTATGAAAACGGTTGTACTTAATACCATTCCCGGCAAGTTTGTCCATGGTAGGTGTGGTTACAGGTCCGCCGAATGCTTCTGACACACCAAAGCCCATGTCGTCAATCAAAATAATTACAACGTTAGGAGCGCCATTGGGTGCCTTTACATCAAAGCGAGGCGGTGGAGTAGCATTGCGCACATCTAACTCTTTCGAGGTCTGACGAACAGGCTCCGGGATAGGAAGAACCGAACGGTTTAAATCCTGACCGAAGGAGATTCCGGATAATACTACAACTGAAATCACAATAAGTAATTGCGTTGCGAATCTATTTTTATATGTCATAACGAGAATATTTAAACTTTAACAAAGCGGGTGAACCTAATTTAAGCCGATATTTCAATTTTGATTTCTTATGTTCGATATCAAAATTTAAAATAAAAAACTTGTTGCTTTTCAAACAACAAACTTATCCGGCAATTACATGAAACTACAAAATGAAAATCATTCAGTAATATGACAAAAATCAGATCGACCTTGTATATCTCTGCTTCTTTCCAATTCTAACAAGGATAATTGCAAATGTAATCAATAATTGAAAAAATTATGGCCGGATGAAGCATAAAATAACAAAGGTTATTTATGTATGAAGTAGCCGGAATAATGATGATTGTAATTCGAATTGAATTTACTCCCTGATAATTTTCGAATACTTTCTCGAACCATTCGTAAAATTCACTTCAAGCATATAAATTCCCTTACTCAAATTCCGGGTATTTATCATTGTTTCGTGACCACCTGCTTTCTTCTCGATTACCTTCGAGCCCTGAATCGTATACAGACGAATGGCACTTAGATTAAACTGACTTGCAACATTAAGTTCATCGGTAACAGGATTCGGATATGCAAAAAACGAAGTTGAATTTTGAACGTCCTCAACCTTTGTTAATACATCTGGCGATAACACATGAATTGTAAATGCATTCAATTGCCTGTAAATATATCCAAGCGAATCTACCTTTAGCGAATCACAAAATGTGTGAACGCATCCTGTCGGATCGCTTACTGTCAGACACAAATTATATTCTCCGGTCGAAGCGTATGTATGTACTGGATACTGAGCCGTGTCCTGGTAGCCATCTCCAAAGTCCCATAGAAAATTCAGGCCGGTTCCGGTCGAAAGATTAACGACTGAAATATCATATGGCGCCATTGCAACGATTGCATAAAATGCATTGCAACCCTGAATGGTTGTAGTAACAGTATCTGCCTGAATCGTATTGCAAAAAGTATCGGTACAAATGCCATCATCGACAATCAGGCATACATTAAATGTTCCGGGTAAAGCATATGAATGCGCAGGGAAACGGCTGGCAGATGTATTTCCATCACCCAAATCCCAGTTGTAAGTTGCAGTCGTTCCGGGATCGATGACAGACATGTCAATAAAAGTAGTGTTTAGTCCCTGTTGATACGCATAAAAAGATGCCTGACAGTTTGTTGGCTGACCTCCTGCATGTACCCATGCACAGGAGTGACAAATAGATATGCCGGAGCTATCCCCATCCGCACATACATTATATATTCCGGGTGAGGCGAATTGATGTGTGACCATCGTACCCGTATCGGATGAATTGTCGCCAAAATCCCAATGCACATTTGGCATAAAACTATTTAAATAAAAATCAAAAGACAGTGAGTTAGCGGTATCCTCAACTGATACGAATGAACAATACGTTGATACACTACCGATGTAAACATAATTCGAATACTGGCATAGTAAATTTCCGGCTGTATCGGTTTCATTCATTAATACAAACTGATTGCCTGTTGAATTAAAAATATGTTGAACCGTATCACCGGTAGCGGTACTACCGTCTTCAAACTCCCAGTTATAAATGCTGTTGGATCCACCCTGGTATAAGGTGAATGTGGTTATTCCGTTTGATGTGGCGGAATTCCAGCTGCAATTATTGATAGACTGCCCAAGATATATGTATTCACATCCCCGGTAGAAATTTCCGGCAGTATCGTCTGCTGTATAACAAACCCAGTAATTTCCATCGTCAGGAAAGGTATGATTGAGAGATATACCGGTATCAGTCGTGCCGTCTCCAAAATCCCAGGAAACTACATTCGCACCGTTTAATATTGCCGAGAAGGAAACATTATTATTGGCATTAATGAGATAACCCATACCGCAGTCTCCCTGCCTTGCGATCAGCATATTAATGGTGGCTATACAAGTGTCATTTGTAAGTGTATTTACCTGGGTACATTTAATTAAGTAAGTTCGAATACCGGAAAAAGCGTGATACACCGGACTACCTGTTAGATACGTTCCATCATCGAAGTCCCAGTATACAACCGTATTTGGCCCCGCATAAGCATCGAATTCGTATAGCGGTGGTGCCGGTGTGGTGTTCGTATTGACACCAATGAAACAGGTACCGCCTGTTGCATGAAATACAATTGTATCGCAGAAGTTACAAACCATCACATTATTTGTATCAAATATTTCCAAACAAACTGCTATATCTGCCATCGAATAATACCAATGGGTAACCTGCGAACCTGCTCCTGTATTTCCATCACCGAAATCCCATTGAAAGGTGTACAAAGCATCATCGTACGAACTATCAGCCATGAAAGTCGCAATCCCCGATCCTGAAGCAAGTGCATAAGTATAACCGCAGTTCTGAGCCTTAGCAATACCAAACGATAAAATAAAAGTGATTAGTAAAATTTGATTTTTCATCTTAGTTATTATATAAAAAATATTATTTCAAAGAAAGCAGACTTGAGCAAATTGAGAAGGGGTAATTTGGTGAAAGGATATGAAATGGGTATGAAAGATATGAATTAGGTTGCTGGTTGATTGGATAAATTTTAAGAGTTTTTAAACTAAAATAACAAAGCTAATTTACCTAAATATAATATACCAAATATTTAATCCCTGATCAACATTTTTATGAGTTGGCGGTCGAGGCGTAGCAAGTACATTCCGCCGGAAAGCTGATCGACTGCTATCTGAAATTCATTTCCATCAATGGTGCCAGACATAAGAATTCTTCCCTGAAGGTCAGCAATTGTCCATTCGGTTTGTTGGGCAGATTCGATTCTTATGTTCAATAAGTCATTCGCAGGATTTGGGAAAATCTGAACAAATTGGCCGGCAAATGATTCTTCAACTCCAACTGGTGATGAAACCTGGACCTGCGCAGAATAATTACATGAAGGGGAAGATGATAGTATGGAATAGTTTCCGGGTGCCAAACCGGTGAGTGTATGTCCCATCCATGTGCCGGAATTGGGAAATACACTAAGCTGAAAACCCGGATCGATGCCGGGAAATTGCAATTGAATGGAACCATCACTGCAGGAAGAACAGGTTGCATTGGTGACAATAGTTGTAAAATAGTTTACAAACACATGAACATCAAAACCGGTCGCATGTCCTGCTGTGTCAGTCACATCGATGTGATAAGTATTACCGGAGTCGGTATAAGCAACCGGATTGAGTATATTTAGAGAAGAAAGAGAATCGGCGGGTGTCCACGAAAAAGAGAGTGCACCACTACCTCCTGCCGCCATTAGTTGAATTTCTGCCTGATTACTCTGACATGTATAGATTGTATCAGCTCCCGCAACGACAATGTGATCACAATCGCCGTAATAATAATTTCCCGAAGTCAGAAAGATTCCTCCAGGATCCTCATACGATATCAGGTAATGAACAGGCCGGCACAGAGAATCGTACTCGTAATTGGTTGTCATATACGTAAAGAGATTGGGTCCACCTGAATCGTGTTCATAGATTGAGTCAAGCCTGTCCTGACAGAGAGAACTAAAATTATAGTAGGTGTCATAGATTTGAGAACTGACAGGGTAAACAGTATGCACATTTATGATATGATTATACGAATCACGCGTTGTTACGGTCACCCGGTCGGACTGACTGGAATTCGGGGAATAGGAAGAATCTGTTTGAACCGATCCGCCCGCAGAATAAGATGAGTAAGTGTATAAAGTAGTGTCTGTCCAATGCTGCGAAACAGTATCGTAATTCACAATGTAATGATCTGTGACGCGATTCGTTGAATCATACAAATAAAAATCACCGGATATTAAGTACGGTGCCACATTTATGAACCGGTAATAGGTGATGACTGAATCGAGGCTATTGCTACCCGGCAGGTAATCCCACCGTCTACAGCTAATATCCTGGTACCAGGATGAGCCATTCCAGCGGAATGTTTCTTTTCGAATCAAATGCGAGGCAGTATTGTATTGAAATGTTGTCCTGATATTTGTGTCTACGACCGTTTCGACAAGTCGGTTGAGGGAATCGTAGGCATAACCGGTCGTGCTTGTTCCATAATATAACGTTGAATGTATCCTGATAAGAGAATCGAAATAAGTATCCGTTACGGCATAGTTGAATTCCCAACCTCCTCCAAAGCTATTTGCTTTAACCACAGTTATAACAACAGAGTCACAGTTATTCGAAGCTAGAATATGTGAAACATTCATAATAAGGCAGAGAAGAAGATTTTTTTTCATTTAATGATTCAATTAAAAACAAAATACTTTCAAAGCTAGGTAATTTATTCAACAAGTAAAAGTCAGTGGATAACCGACTCGCTGGCTAAGATCGAGTGGACTCATATCTATCGAATGAGTTTTTAGAATTGAAGAAATATTTGTATTAGATAAAACAGTAAATCAATTTGTTTAAACGATTCACTGCTTGAAATTCAAAATAGTTGATACTAAGAAAAAATAGCTTAATTTTAGGTTGGAATAAATTTATAAAAGCATATGAAACCTGTATTAATTTTTTGTCTCTTGTTAAACCTAAGCGCATACTCACAACGTTTGAATTTTAATTATAGTTATTCCATGTTCAATGAATCGAGGGGACATGACCTTATAACTACTTCAGATGGACATTACTTATTTGCAGGCTCAACTTTTTATCACCACGGACCCCAGCAAGCAGTTTTGTATAAACTGGACATGAATGGAAATGTAATTTGGAATCAATTGTCGCCGACAGTGGGAGGAGAGGTTACCTCGGGCTGGGTCATTGAGACCAGTTCTCATTTTTACCTAACAGCTGAAAACTTTGCTGGTTGGGGATCAAGTATCAAAATGTACGATTCGGCTGGAAATGAACTTTGGACTAAACAGAATAACAGAACTGAATCTAATTTCATTAGTGCAGTTGAGTTGAACAATAGTATTTATTGCTTTGGAACTTTTATGGATACCGCAAGTCACCGGATAAGTTTTATGTTTAAGACCAACAATGCAGGTGATTCGTTGTTATACGTTGAAGGATTAAATTATAATCCTGGTAACTATAAAACTTCATATTGTGTATCAAATAACAATATAGCTTTCTGTTCATCTCAACGCGATTCCGCTACATCTAACTATCCGCCTTCTATTACATTGATTGATACTAATGCTGTCGAATTATGGACAAAGGTTTACATCATAGGTAACGCTGAATTTGGAAAATCATTGATTGTAAATAATTCGGGTGATTTTTATTTCAATACTAGTTACAACACAGATCTCTTTAAAACAGATCCAAATGGCAATTTGTTATGGCGTAAATCCCAGGTAACTTTTACAAGTAATACAGAGATTGTAAATTGGAATAATAATGATGTAATTATTGCCTCACCGGATTGCGTAGCGAAATATGATAGTAGCGGAACATTAACTGATTCATTTAATATTTCGCTTCTCACACAATTTTCTGCTGTAGCTTTTACAGATTCAACATGTGCATTTGTAGGGTCAAAAAGTTGGGGAAATGGAGGTGCCATTTATTGGAATTCCTTTGTAATGCAATTTTCCGATACAAGTTTTGTATTGAATATTTCTGAAAGTGATGGCAATGAGTTAACGATATATCCGGTACCTTTTCGGTCATATCTCAAAGTTCATTCTAATTCCCAATCCATAAATAGAATCCGAATATTTGATATTAATGGAAGAGTTGTATTAAATCAGATTATTCATGGCTATTTACAAATAGATACGGGCAATATGGAAAATGGTATTTATTTTTTAGAAATTCAAAATAATAAGTCTGTAATTAAAAGAAATAAAATCTTAAAGATGGATTTCAATTAGTATCGGGAAATAAATTCTTTAATGTTTATTAAGATGATATAATAGTTTTCAGTTTATCAATAATATTCTTAGAGCGTACTACTTGCGTTTCATAAAATATCATGAAAGGCACTGAATTTTGTGGCTAAGAAATATGCTAATGGTAAAATCCGGATTTGCTGATCTTCTATGTTTCTTGTTTCTACATGTTTAAAGCCCGGCTCAAACCATTGATCAGATGGAGCCCAACCAATAGCCTTTGTTGACATTACATCTACCGTAACATCATCATACATGAATCGGCACATGACAGTCTCATCTGAAGTCTGATAAAATTTCATTTCTGCTAGAAGTACTCTAAGTTTTTCCAACTCGCCCAGTGTTAATATCTCCAGGCTAATATCTATGTCTTTTGTAGGGCGGATGTCTTCTGCAGCCGGATCATTAATATACAAACTGACAATAGCGCCTCCGACATAAACCACACGCTCATTTAGTTCACCAAGAGCTTTTGCTACTTTACTGATTACTTTTAAATTTATTTTGGTGTTTTTCATTTCAACCTTTTCTCCAATTCTTTAAAAGCTAGCTCCTGTTCTCTTTTTTTGCCTATCCGCATAGCGTCAGTCAAAGAAAGTAATTCATAAAGATCCTGATCTTTCAAACACGCAGCCGGAACCGATGGATGAAGCGGTTGGATACTTTGGCCTCTTACATTGCCTTCCGGCAAACTCCAAACATAATTTTCACTACTGTGAATCAGTTCTTTCAAAGGGCTTGCCGAATGAGCTGTTGCAATTCCCCGAACAATTGCTCCTGGATGCTGAGGGTAAACA
>CAZAON010000226.1:0-14848 GCA_964486655.1 uncultured Flavobacteriales bacterium | reverse complement strand
AGCAGCAGCAGCAGGAGCAGAAACAAGACGAACAAAAACAAGCTGAACAAAAGCAGGCACAGAAGAAAGATGATATTTCAAAAGAAGATGCTGAAAAAATTCTTCAGGCATTAAATAATGACGAGAAGAAAACGCAGAAGAAAATGAACATCAAGCAACCTGTCAGAGTTGCAATAGAAAAACAGTGGTAATATCGGTGAATAATTTAATTGCAAAAATGAAACGTACAGTAAGTATAATACTCTTAACGCTGGCTTCCATCATACCGGGATTTATTTCGGCGCAGGAGTTTACCGCTACTGTCTCTTCATCCACAGTAGAAGTCGGTGAACAATTCCAGTTGACATTTTCTTTAAACGCAAACGGAAGAAATTTCAGAGTACCCGCTTTCACTGACTTTAATGTTCTGATGGGTCCGAATCAGAGTACGCAAATGCAGATCGTTAACGGCTCGGTATCACAGACACTTTCTTTTACCTATGTTTTGCAGGCAGTCAGGGAAGGAACATTTAAAATTCCTGCCGCCGAAATATATGCCGGCAATACTAAAGTGGTTTCCAATCCAATCACCATTACCGTTACAAAAGGATCCGGACAGCAGTCAGCCGGAGGTAGTCAGGGACAAGGACAGAAAGCGGACAAAGACGCCGGCATAAACGGCGGTAAAAATGTTTACATCAGAGCAAGCATCGATAAGTCCTCAGTATACCAGGGCGAAGGAGTCGCCGTTACTTATAAGATGTATACTAAAGTTCAGTTGTTGAATTATTCGGTGAACAAGCTTCCTTCATTCAGCGGATTCTGGAGCCAGGATGTCGCCATGTCGCAGCAACTGGAATTTCGTACCGAAAATGTTGATGGCGTAACGTATAAAGTTGCCGACATCAAAAAAGTCATCTTATTCCCTCAGAGATCGGGAACACTCACCATCGATCCGATGGAAGGAGAAGTAATCGCACGGGTACAGGTGAAACGTCAGCAGCAACAGAGAAGCAATGATCCGTTTGATCAGTTCTTCAATGATCCGTTTTTCAATAACCCGTTTTTTAATAATAATGTACAGGATGTAAAAGTGAATCTGAAAAGCGATCCGATCCGTGTAGTAGTAAAGGATTTGCCTCCGGGAGCACCTGCCGGATTTACCGGGGCGGTAGGCAAATTT
Source organism: uncultured Flavobacteriales bacterium (assembly GCA_964486655.1). GTDB lineage: Bacteria > Bacteroidota > Bacteroidia > AKYH767-A > 2013-40CM-41-45 > JADKIH01. Next base: position 13,686 of record CAZAON010000226.1, on the reverse strand, counting down.
TCTTATGAGGCTTCACTCGATAAAAAAGAAACTACGGCGCATGATGCGGTAAATCTTCGCTTAAAGATTTCTGGCAAAGGAAATATTAAACTGATTGACATTCCGAAAATAGAATTTCCGGCAGACTTTGAAACCTATGATCCGAAAGAAAATGTGAATACCAATGCGACAATGGCAGGAGTTACCGGAAGTAAAACTTTCGAATATCTTCTTATACCAAGAAACGCGGGTAACTTTAAAATTCCGGTTACGCCTTTCTCTTATTTCGATCTCGAGAAAAAGAGATATGTGGAAATTCCGGCTCCGGAAATAAATCTGAAAGTCGGAAGGGGAAGTGAAACGACAACAACAGTTGTGACCGGAGTAAACAAATCAGATGTACAAATTTTAGGAAAAGACATTCGCTTTATTAAAACAAGAGAACCTGAATTTGAATCTGCTTCCGGACCGTTATTTAATTCGCCTTTATTTTATACACTCGTAGTCTCTCCTGCCCTGCTCTTTGCCGGACTTTTATTTATCCGCCGCCGTAATGAAGCCCTTGCGGGAAATGTAAAACTACTTCGCAGCCAGCGTGCGAATAAAGTCGCGATGAAACGGTTGAGTGAAGCCAGGAAATTCATGACTGCGAATGACAGGGAAAAATTCCTGGATGAAATGTTCAGAGCTTTGTGGGGATTCATCAGTGACAAGATGCAGATTCCTGTTTCTGATCTTTCGAAGGAAACCGCTGCTGCAGCGTTACAGAAGAGAAACGTACCGGACGGACTCATTTTACAGTTTACCGATACGGTCGATGCCTGTGAGTTCGCCCGCTTTGCCGGAGGAATGGCCGATAGTAATGAAACCATTTATAAAAAAGGCATTGAAACAATTACACAATTAGAAAGCACACTCGGTTAAACACATACACATGAAAAAACAACTGAGCCTTTTAATATTACTTTTTGCGCTAATAAGCACAACTTACGCCCGCTATTCGGAAACAGAGGCGCTTAAAAAATATCACGATGCAAATATTGCATATCAGAAACTTGAATACGAAAAGAGCATTGAACTTTTTAATGACCTGATTCAAAACAATTACCGTTCGGTCGAAATTTATTTTAATCTGGGTAATGCCTATTTCAAAGCAGGTAATTTTTCCAAAGCGATACTGAATTATGAACGGGCTAAAAAAATTGAGCCGGAAGACGAGGATACGAATTTCAATCTTAAAATAGCTTCTTTAAAAGTAGTTGATAAGATGGATACGGCACCTCAGATTTTTTATAAGAGATGGATAAAGGAGTTGTCGCTGATATTCGCATCAGATACATGGACAATCTTATTCATCATCATACTCTGGTTGCTGTTTATTTCAGCAGGTTTTTATGTATCGGGAAGAACAGTATCGGCAAAGAAGATTTCATTTTTCTCCATGCTTTTATTCCTGATTGTATCTCTTACAGCCGGTACTTTAATGATCAGAAGTCATGTAATGGCCAACGTTGAACAACAGGCGATCATAATGTCATCTTCTGTTTATGTAAAAAGCTCACCGGACGATAAAGGCAACGATCTTTTTATTTTGCATGAGGGAACCAAAGCCGATATTTTAGATGAGATTGGTGACTGGAGAAAAATCAGGATTGCGAATGGTGGTATTGGGTGGATGAAGGCGGCTGAGATGGAGACGATTTAGAACAATGAAGATCGGACTCCTTAGTGACACGCATGGTTACCTCGATGAGCGTATACTGGAGCATTTTAGCGATTGCGATGAGATTTGGCATGCAGGCGATTTCGGGACAGAGGATGTTTCGGTTCGCTTAAGTTCATTTAAAAAACTTCGTGGAGTTTACGGGAATATCGATGGAACGCACATCAGGCAGCGTCACCCGCTGGTACTTCATTTCGATTGTGAAGGAGTAAGAGTTTTAATAACTCATATCGGCGGATACCCGGGGAATTATTCTCCGGCTGCATCTAAATTGATTTCAGAATTTAAACCCGGACTTTTTATCTGCGGACATTCGCATATTTTAAAAGTCATGCCCGATAAGAAAAATCAACTGCTCCATATGAATCCGGGCGCGGCCGGAGTTCACGGATTTCACAAATTCAGAACCATGCTTCGATTTTCAATAAGCAATGGTAAAATAGAAGAACTTGAGGCTATCGAACTTGGTTTAAGAGGGGCATTACCTGAATCATCTTAAGCGGTCGGCCGACTTAACCAATGCCTCGTCTTTTTTAATGAACCAGGAAGCGAGGAATGCAAAAAGTACCTGAACCAATGGTAAATAAGAACCGGTCAGGTAATGAATCTGTTGCCCTTCCGTATCAGCCATAAAGAACAAAAGTGCCACGAGAATACAGGTGACGAGGATGGCCAGATTGCTCATTCTGACCTGAATATTTCTTCTTTTATATAAGAAAATGGCCAAAAAACACAGAATGCCGGTAGCCGCATTTAACAATTTCAACACATTACTCTTAGAAATCAGAACAGGGATTCGCTCCGATTCAGTTCCGTTTATTACCTGAAATGTTTCATATACGGGTATAAATAACAGCAAGAGGCTTATAATAACCACCCCCAGCAAAAAAAGACTTTGAATCCTTTGTAGCATATTTTAAGAATTAGTAAGCAAATTAAGTTCATTTAAAGGAAGGAAACAATTCCCGTTAATAACAGTAAAAAGATATGGTTCAAAAAAAAATTCCCGATTTTTTGTGGAATTGAGAGAAAAGAACTATAATTGCATTCAAGTTCAAATCCGTTCTGGATTTTTTATTTATCCGTTGAAGGATTCTCCCCACCGATCCAATTAAAGCATACACCTTCTTAATTATCATTTCCATATTACAAACCTACGTGGCTTTCACGCCGAATAACCAAAGCTCTGCTTTACGCAATTTTTAAAACCCAATTATTTTCATGTACGACATACTTGAATTGAACGATAAACTCGTCAATGAACTCAGAGAGATCGCCCGATTAATGAAAATCGAGAATTATGACGATTTCAAAAAACAAGAACTCATTTACAAAATCCTGGATCAACAGGCATTAAATCCAACCGCTTCCAACTCGATTCGCGAATCACTTGCTTCAAAATTCTCCAATGCGGATGCAAAGGTTGAAGTGAAAGAAAAAGTTGCGGCAGTTGCACATAAAGAAGACGACTCAAACTCTTCGCGTCCCAAGAGAAAGCGTGTTTCTCCCGGTGAAGATTCAGAACTTAAAAAGGCAGCCGTGGTTTTAGAACCAAGTATAAAGGTTCCTTCAAAACCCGCTCATCATCATACACCGGCCCCTGCCCCGGTTGAAACTCCTGAAAGGGCAACCGAACAACCTGTTCGCCCTCCTTTACGTCAGGAAACACCAAGAGCTCACAATCAGTCTCCCACTCAAAACTATCAGAGCAATCCGCAAAATCAGTCGATGAACCAGATGAATCAATCGTCGCAATTTCGTAAACGCGAAGTTGTCGCTCCGGTTGAACCACCGATTGATCCCGATACATTAATACAGGCCGAAGGCGTTTTAGAAGTCATGCCAGACGGATTCGGATTTTTGCGTTCCAGCGACTTTAACTACCTGACATCGCCCGATGACATGTATGTTTCTGTTCAGCAGATCAAAATGTGGGGACTCAAAACAGGAGATACCGTAAAAGGATCCGTTCGTCCTCCCCGCGAAAACGAAAAATATTTTCCTTTAGTAAAAGTTGATTTTATCAACGGCCATGATCCGGCTATCGTACGTGACCGCGTACACTTCGATTACCTCACTCCCCTTTTCCCATACGAAAAATTAAACCTCAGCGGAGACAGCGCAAACTACTCTACCAGGCTGATGGATATGTTTACGCCTATCGGTAAAGGTCAGCGAGGACTAATCGTTGCCCAGCCTAAGACAGGTAAGACAATCTTATTAAAGGATGTGGCAAATGCCATTGCGGCCAATCACCCTGAAGTTTATATGATCATCCTTCTCGTTGACGAACGTCCGGAAGAGGTTACCGATATGGCACGTAGCGTAAAAGCCGAAGTCGTTGCATCTACATTTGATGAACCGGCAGAGAGGCACGTTAAGATTGCCAATATCGTTTTGGAAAAAGCAAAACGCATGGTCGAATGCGGTCACGATGTCGTGATATTACTCGATTCAATCACACGTCTCGCTCGCGCATACAATACAGTCGCTCCGGCAAGCGGAAAAGTTTTATCAGGTGGTGTAGAAGCAAACGCTTTACACAAGCCGAAAAGATTTTTCGGTTCAGCCCGTAAAATTGAAAATGGCGGAAGTCTTACCATCATAGCAACAGCTCTTATTGATACAGGCTCAAGAATGGACGAGGTTATCTTCGAAGAATTCAAGGGTACCGGTAACATGGAACTCCAGCTCGACCGTAAGATTGCAAACAAACGTCTCTTCCCTGCTATTGATCTGGTCGCTTCAAGCACACGTCGCGAAGACATGCTCTTAGACAAAGAAATGATGCAGCGTATGTGGATCTTGCGTAATCACCTCGCAGATATGAACCCGCTCGAAGCCATGGAATTCATGCTCGGTCAGATGCGCGGAACAAAATCAAACGAAGAGTTTCTGGTCTCGATGAACGCCTAATTCAATTACGAATTACGAATTACGAATTACAAATTACGAATTACGAATAAAAAAAAATACGATCCGTGCGGATCGTATTTTTTTTGTTTTGAAATTACCCATGCCGCCTGAACACACCAACCCAAAACCCAAAACCCGAAACCCAATCTTCGACATCTTCAGATCCAGCATCCCCCAACCCGAAACCCGAAACGTAATCTTCGACACCCTCCAATCCTGCAGCCTTCCAACCCGAAACCCGAAACATAATCTTCGACACCTTCCAAGCCTGCAGCCCCCCAACCCGAAACCCGAAACGTAATCTTCTTACCCTATAGCGTTAAGCATCTCCCCCGATTCCACAATCGCCACCCCCTTCAACTCCCTTCCGGATGCCCTGACCATTGCGGCTGCAACTTTTTCCACTTTTATTCCTTTGTACTTTTTAAGCGGACCGATAAAAAAAAACGAAAACATACTAAATAGAAAAATTCCGAGTCGTTCCATGGGTCTACTCTCTTCTCTCTTTCCGATCAATAGTGATGGCCTGAAAAAAGTGATTGCAGGGATTGGAAGTTTGCCGATATCTCTTTCCGTTTCGCCCTTTACACGGTTGTAAAATATTCCGGATGACGGATCAGCTCCAATTGCACTGATGCATAGAAAGTGCCCGGAACCCGCGTTTGACGCCCATTTCGCCAACTCAAGAGGGTACTCATAATCGACTTTTCGGAATGCTTCGCGGCTTCCGGCCTTTTTCATCGTCGTACCCAGACAACAAAACACATCATCCACTTTCGGCATAGTTTTCAGATTTTCAGCAAGCTTGTTAAAGTCAACTAAATGCTCTCTTATCTTCTTATCTGTAACTTTCGAATGTTGGCGTACGAGCAAAAAAACTTGGTGATATTCCGGATTTTCAATTAACAGCTTCACCAGAGCTTTTCCGGTAAGCCCCGTACTTCCTGCTACCAGAGCGGTTTTCATAGGTATTATGTTTTTAGATTATTTGTACTTATTACATTTTAAAATTAAATTGTTAGAGCATTTGAACTGCATATCATAGCTCGAAAAATAATGATGTATAGTTCGGGCAATGTTGGATGCCAGATGAACAGCGGCTTTCAGAGCTATTAAGTTCATACGATAAACAATATCTAAATGTTAATTTGTTAGTATCATCAACAATTAAATTACTACGATATGAAAGTTTCTCCACGGACCAGGGTGATTTTACTTGCAGGATTTCTGTTAGTGCTTTTTAACTACAGAGGATTTGCACAATGTTCTACTCCCACAAATCTTATTGTAAATAATCTCACTTCAACTTCAGGATCATTTGACTGGAGCAGTGTGAGTGGCGCTACAAGTTACATTTTAAAAGTTCGCCCAACAGGATCATCAACATGGAGAAGAATCTCTTCATCGAATAGTTCTGAAACCGTAACCGGACTTTTACCAAATACCAATTATGAAGCGAAGGTAAGAAGTGATTGTGGCGGAATTGAGGGCAACTATACGTCATACATGTATTTTACAACTCTTTCAAATAACCCATGTCAGATTCCAAATGTATATTATTTCACATCAAATGATAAGACTGCTAACAGTTGCCGCGTTGGATGGAGAACTATAAGCGGAGCAAACAGCTATTATGTACGTTATAAAGTTCGGTACTCTTCTGCCGCATGGATTAATTTACCGGCATCTACTAATTCTTTACAATTAACAGGGCTAAGTCCGCTTACACAATATGAATTCCAGGTACAAACGGTTTGTTCGGGCGGCAGTTCGGCTTTCAGTTCAAGCGGTATTTTCACAACGACTAATTCCGGCTGCGGTGCTCCTGCTAATTTGCTTGTAGCAAACGTTACTACTTCTAGCGCCATATTAAAATGGTCTCCCGTTAATTGTGCCATGCGTTATGAAGTTGATCATCGCAGAAGCGGTCAACTCTGGACAACTGATACAACTTCATTGTCCCAGTATCCTCTTTCACAACTAACACAGGCAACAAATTATGAATTTCGTGTAAGAAGTGTTTCATCAGACGGAACAGCTTCGGCTTCTTCTGTTATTTACAGCTTTACGGCAGGTTCAGGCGCATGTGGTCAGCCGGCTTCATTGGTTGCATCAACAGTGTCAACTAATGGCGCGACATTAACATGGAATGCTGTACCAAGCGCTACATATTATAATGTGCGTTATCGTCTTGCCGGTGCTTCTTCATGGCAAACATTAACGGCTAACGGCACATCAACTGTTATCGGAGGATTGAGTCCGGATAATGCATACGAATTCCAGGTACAAAGCATTTGCCCTTCAGGCCCGGGCAGCTACTCTTCAACCAGTACATTCATAACTTCAATTTTACAAACATCGAATATCCCTGTCCCTGATCATATTGTTATTTGCATTCTGGAAAATAAAGCATACACGCAATTGATCGGAAGTTCTTTAACTCCGCATATTAATGCACTAGCCAACGATCCAAAGACTGCTGTATTTATAGAGTCATACGGAATAACGCATCCGAGTCAGCCGAATTATATTCATTTGTTCTCCGGAGCCAGCCAGGGTGTTACCGATAATAATTTAATAACCACAAAATTCACGACACCGAACCTGGCGCATGAGCTAATAAATGCGGGACGAACGTTTGCAACCTACAGCCAGGGACTTCCGAGTGTCGGATTTGACGGTTATTCATCAGGCAAATACAGGAGAAGACACAATCCGGTTACCAACTGGATGGGAACAGGCACAAACCAGGTTCCTTCGACGGTAAACCAGCCTTTTACAAATTTCCCAACAGACTTCAACAACCTTTCTACAGTATCTTTTGTCGTTCCTGATCTCGACAATGGCATGCATGACGGAACATTGGGTACGGCGTTGGCATTAGGCGATAACTGGGTATTCAATAATCTGAATGCATACATACAATGGGCGAAAACCAACAACAGCTTATTCATTCTTACAACGGATGAAGATGATGGAGCTCACTCCAACCGTATATTAACGATGATGACGGGACAGCCGGTAAATGGTGGACATTACAGTCAGCCGATTAATCATTACAATCTGATCAGAACAATTGCGGAGATGTACGGATTGAATTTCATTGGAGGATCCGCGAATGTTTCCGCGTTTCATGGATGCTGGACAAACAATTTCCGTGAGGCTGCGCCCGGACCTGTTGCAGAACAAATTACGGCTCCATCAGTGGATATGAGCAGATGGAAAATTTATCCGAATCCGTCACGAGGCGAAGTTCACATTGCCTTCGAACTTGTGGACGAAGCAGATGTGGCAGTAAAAATCTTCAACAGCACAGGCGCACTTGTTCACGAAAAGAAATTCGGCAAAATGAGCAAAGGCCGCAAAGTGTATGACCTGCCTTCTGATTTAAAAATGGCAGTGGGAGTTTATTTCGCCACTATTACTTATGGCGATAAGAAATATGTGCAGAGGTTTCTTATTTCTGAATAGAATAGAGAAGTAGTTGTCCTGATGGGGTAATGGCTTGTTGTGAATTGGAGGGGTGGTATACGCCGGGTTTTAACACAGAGGGGCGAAGAAGCGAAGTTAAACAGAGACATTTCAGTTTTTTGTTGTGCCGTTGTGGCTACATATACAATACTTAATTTGTATAAGCTTCACCGCTACCTTTCATTCCTCACCCTCATCACCGCCCTCAACGTCAACATCGAATCCACGCTGATATTTTCTTTCTTCGCCATTTCCCTTATTCTCTCCATTTTAAATTCGTCCTGCATAATTCTTTGTTTTAATAATAATACCTTTTGTTGAAAGACAATTTCATCATACGCATTCAAATTAATTCCTTTATAATATGCAAAAGTATTTTCAATAAATCCCCATCCTAAATCGGGCAAATTCCAGTCGGTTCCGATGATAATAACGACATCGTAATTGCCGGCTTCCTTTGCCATCGCCAGCTTCTCTTCATCAGACAGGTTCCTCAGTGCTCCCGCTGTTCCACGCTTATTATATAACCAAAAATCCATTCTCGAAAAAGCCTTCGAAATTTCCATATTCGAAAGGCCCCAGAAAAAACTGTCTCCTATCACAAGGGCCGATGGTTTTGTCTGTCCGGAATCACTCTCATAATGAAATTCAGGATATGCCATATTAAAACTCTTTAAACGGAATAATAAATTCATCCCTCCGGCAATATCATAATCTTCATTCTCTGGCTGACGGATTGACACAGAATCTAAAATAATATCAGGCATATCAATCTGCCTGAGTGATTCGATGTAATGAATCAACGAATCAGTAACCAGAAATCCGCCATACCTGCTCCAGTGAATTCCATACTGCGGATATAGCGGATACTTTGAAGACTTCTTTAAATCAATAAAATGTTTATTAAAATCCAGGTAATTCAGTCCGTATGATTTAGCGAGCTCCGTATAATACTCAATGTTCGTAATCCTTTGCGATTTATTATACTCATCGGGAATATTTTCAGGATAAAAAGTTCCTTTTCCCGTTCCGAAAATTACTATCAGGTTCTTATTCAGTTTTGCAAGTGTATCACTAATAAATTTCAATTGCTCTATTCTTCCTTTTATAAAATCCTTACCTAGAAAATCTCTTCCGTTGCAAGCGTTCAGAGAGGGTCTCTGATAGAGGAAATTATTTTTTCCGATAACGATATTATCGGCATTCGCCTTATTGAAAAAACTAAATGCGATCTGATTATTCAGTCTCACCATGAAATTCCGGAATCCGAAGTTTTCATTCACGTATTCTTCGGCCGCTGACTGATAGTTACCCGAAAACCAATTTTTTAATGCAAGTTCTCCTTTCGGTTTAACCAAAAACGCTCCCTCAAGCTTGCCAACATTCAGCAATGAAAACCTGCTCTGAAAAAACGGAATCACCGGCAACATCATTAAAAAAATGAATAGAGCACTTTTTATATTTAGTTTTCCCTGTCTCATGTCAGAATCTGAAATATATGAACGGATTAAAACCAAATGAAGTAATTGAACTAACCGATAAAGTAAAAAGGACAACGGTAATAATAAACATTGCCATATGTCTTCTCAAAGAATATTCATTTGAAAATATTTTATCCTGAAGAACCTGCCCTCTTTTTGAATACGCGAAAAATGAAAACAGAATAGCGATAACCAGAAAAGTAAAAAACTCAATACTCCATGAACGTGAAACACTAAAATCAAAAGCAAACATTCTTTTGAGAAATATAAATGCCTGGGAAATATTCTCAACACGGAAAAATACCCATCCAATAACGACAATGAAAAAAGTGATTAGTGTCCTTAAAAATCTGCCTAATTGCTCGTAAACATTTAGCAGGAATATTCTTTCCAGTACTAAAAATGTTCCATGGTAGGCGCCCCATAATACAAAACTCCAGGAAGCTCCATGCCACAATCCTGAAAAAAGAAAAACCAACCACAGATTAAAATACAGTCTGCGTTTTGTATTTACCTTATTTCCTCCGAGTGGAATGTATAGGTAATTGCGCATCCAGCTTCCCAAAGTAATATGCCACCTTCTCCAAAACTCGGTTATGCTGCCTGAAATGTACGGGTTGTTAAAGTTTTCCGGAAACTTAAATCCGATCATTCTTCCCAGTCCGATCGCCATGTCCGAATAACCCGAGAAGTCGAAATAGATCTGAAACGTATAAGCAAGTATTCCGATCCATGCAGTTGACGAACTTAATCCAGTGAAGCTATGCGAGAACACCGAATCGGCCAACAAACCCATCTGATTCGCTATCAAAACCTTTTTAGCCAGTCCGATCACAAACCTGTAAAATCCCGTAAGGCGGTTGTCTATCGTCTCATTCGCCGTCCTGTCGGTTATCTGATCAGCCAAATCATGATAACGAACAATCGGTCCGGCAATGAGTTTTGGAAATAATATTATATACAACTGGTAATCCCAAAATTTCGTCAGAGGCTTATGAACCCGCCGGTAAACATCGACAACATATGTAATCGTTTCAAATGTATAGAATGAAATACCAATCGGTAAAACAAGTTTCGTCCAGCAAACTTCTCTTAAACCTGCCAATGCCAAAACAGAATTTAAGTTTTCAATAAAAAAATTCGAGTACTTAAAATAAAACAGCAGTCCGAGATTTATTGAAACAGATAAAGTCAATAATGCCCTGCGTCTCAACCTCGACTCCGATTGTGACATCCACGCGACCAGGTGGAAATCCAAAAAGGTTGTTGCTAAAATGACAAAAATAAATTTCGGTGCTCCCCAGCTGTAAAAAAATATGCTAAAAAGCAGAATGACAATGTTCTTAAACTTTGGGGGAGAAAGGTAATAGACAATTAAAAATGCCGGAAGAAAATATAAAAGAAATACGATACTACTAAAAACCATCGGCGGATTTTGGGTTTTGAAAAGTAGTAAAATAAATCAAATATCAATCTTTACCCCCAATCCTAGTTTAATTATATCGACGAATGGAATTATTTTATTATTACTCCAGTAACTCATAAGTAATCTCTCATAAGTTCCGCATTCAAAAAAGAACTCCGCTCCTTTCCTGCATTCTGTTCCGAAAAATTTAGTGATTGAAGTTCCAAGGTAAATTCCGGTTCGCAAACCGGGAAGTGTATTATAGTAACCGGCAGGATACTTGTCGGGATAAAACACCCAGTAGTTTTCTCCAATCGTAAAGCTGTTATATATTCCAAGATAAATTCCGGTAGATGAATAACTTTCGTTGAATATAATCTTAAATGGTTTGTAATTGACTTTCCACGTCAAATTATAAAAATCTTCATCCGATACAACCGGAGTAAACCCAAACATTAATTCTGATTCAACCTTTTGATCAAATAAATAATATCCGGGTCCGAATGAGATCATCCCAATTGAACCCGCATACTGTATTTTACCATAATCAGGAACAAGCAATCCATTTTCACATGATTGGCTGAAAAGCTCAACGTTCAAAAACAATATCAAAACTATTAGTCTCATCAGAAATTTATTAATTTAACATGAAACGTATCCTTTAAATTTTCCTGATCGGTGTAAAAACGAATTTCAAGATAAATGCGGTAAGAAGTAGAACTGGACGATACGAAAGGATACTTTGAGCCATAAGGAAAATTGACCTGATAATTATGCGTATGCCCGTGAAATCCGGCCATGAAATTCTTCGCTTCAGAAATTACCTCTCCAAGCGGAAATGTCAATGCCGGATCGAAATCAATTTCGCCGGGCATAACATGACTGACGAGGATTTTTATCAGACTATCATCCACTTCAACAATTTGCTTCCTTAAGAAACCAATATCGGGAACTGTTCCATCAAAAGAATACTCTCTTCCATTCGTATTCGAAAAAACAAAATGATATTTTCCGTATGTCAATGAATAATCGAGTGGTCCGAACATTTCAAGATACACCTGTTTCCCATTTCCGAGGTGATCATGGTTTCCTATTACCGTAAGATATGGCGCATTCAGATTTGAATAAATATTCTGCATCCAGCGGAACTCGGCGGGCATTCCAAAATCGGAAATGTCACCGCTGATAATTACAAAATCACCCGGAGGTCTTGAATTGACTTTATTAACAAAGGCCTCTGTTTCCTCATAAAACCGCTGATGATCTCCGGTGAAAACTATCAATAAAGTATCACCGGGCTTCTTACTTGAAATTTTTAAAATATTCTGTGCCGTGAGATTTTTTTCAGATTCCTCCAATTCATAGTGATTCGGATTGTATTCAAACATCTCGCACGAAAAAAAATGCATGCTAAAAAAAAGCAACAATATAAGCCTCATGATGAATGAATTTTAAAAATGAATCATTCACACCAATAGATGAAGTTACGTGAACCCCATTTCCCGCTTTTACTGAGCTATCAAGTCGAACTAAACTTCACCTGTTGTTCTAATTTTTTTTTCTTCCGCTACATATTTCATATCCAGCGGCGACTTCACCTTATCTTTCAGTATCGCATATTGAATTACATCGCTCATCTGCTTCACGTAATGAAACTTCAGATCTTTTATGTAATCCTTTTTAATTTCAGCGATGTCTTTCTTATTGTCTTCTGATAAGATGATCTCTTTAATTCCGGCACGCTTTGCGGCGAGAATTTTTTCTTTTATTCCGCCTACTGCCAGTACTTTTCCCCGAAGTGTTATCTCGCCGGTCATTGCAAGGTGTGGCTTTACTCTTCGCTGAGTAAATACAGATGCAAGTGATGTTAGCATCGTGATTCCGGCCGACGGACCGTCTTTCGGTGTCGCTCCTTCGGGAACGTGAATGTGTATATCCCACTGATCGAAAACGCGCGGATCAATTTTAAGATCATCGGCATGTGCTTTCAGATATGCAAGCGCGATAATGGCCGACTCTTTCATGACATCGCCGAGATTACCCGTAATAGTCAGCTTTCCTTTTCCACGACTGATGCTCGACTCGACAAATAAAATATCGCCACCAACCGATGTCCAGGCTAGTCCGGTTACGACTCCCGCGACTTCATTGCCCTGGTATTTGTCGCGATGAAATGTAGGTGCTCCCAGTATTCTTGTCACATCAGCTTCGGTCAGTACGGGATTATATTTTTCTTCCATCGCCACCGACTTAGCCAGACCACGAATGAGTGACGCGATTTTCTTTTCTAATCCCCTTACACCCGATTCGCGGGTATAATGTTCAATCATAAATTCAATTAAAGCAGGCGACAATTTAATATGCTCCTTCTTTAATCCGTGCGCCTCAAGTTGCTTTGGAATTAAATGTTTGATCGCTATCTGAATCTTTTCTTCAATTGTATATCCGTTGATCTCGATAATTTCCATCCTGTCTAATAAAGCAGGCTGAACATTACTAAGTGAATTCGCAGTCGCAATAAATAATACGTTCGAAAGATCGTAATCAATCTCTACGTAGTTATCATAAAATGTATTGTTTTGTTCCGGATCGAGTACTTCCAAAAGTGCGGAAGACGGATCACCGTGAAAATCATTTCCGAGCTTATCTATTTCATCGAGAACAAAAACCGGATTTGATGACTTAGACTTTTTCAGATTCTGAATGATTCG
>CAZAON010000225.1:0-12126 GCA_964486655.1 uncultured Flavobacteriales bacterium | reverse complement strand
TGTCTTTTTGCCTTTCAGATTTATTTGAACTGTAAGGTAAATAGCAGCCTGAGGAGCAATTACATCAACTGCGAATCCTTCTTTCTTAAGTTGCGAGAATCCGTTATAGAATCCCTGTAAGCGTTCGTCAATTTGTTTCTTAAAACTAACAAGGTAATCGTTAACCGCTTTTTTATCTTTTAAAAACTCGGCAACAGCGACCTGTTCGGCTTTTGGCGCCCATGCTCCGACGTGAGATAATATGGCTTTCATCTTGTCGATGATAATTCGTGGTCCGGTTGCCCAGCCAACACGAACACCGGTCGCGGCAAGTGATTTAGAAATTCCGTCAATAAAAATTGTATAGTCACGCATTTCCGGACGAAGTGAAACGGGATCGTAATGTTTTGTATCACCGAAAGTAAGAACCCAATAGATCTGGTCATACATGAGATAAAGTGGTTTAGCATCCTTACCTCTGCGCTTATTTTCTTCGATGATCATGTCGCAGATATCTTCGAGCTGCTTTTTTCCGAAAACTGTTCCGGTCGGATTCAAAGGTGAGCACAATGAAATGAGATTTGCATTTTTAATATGCGGTCGCAATTCATCAGCAAGAGGCATGAAATTATTTTCGGGTCTTGTTACAACATGAACCGGATTAACTCTTGCGAGGTGACAGTAATGATTGTTATTCCAGGAAGGTGTAGGGAAAACGACTGTATCGCCCGGATCAAGTATGGTTACATATGTAGCATAAATCAGCGGACGAGCGCCTGCTGAGATTAAAACTTCTTCGGGTGAATAAGTCAGGCCCAGATTATCGTGAAGATACTGAGCCGCTGCTTTCCTGAGTTCGGCAATGCCATTCGCAGCAGGATAATTCGTATGATTATCATGATACGCTTTTACGATTGCATCATTTAAACCTTGAGGAATCGGGAAAATCTGCGGGTCGAAATCACCGATGGTATAATTGAAAATTTTCTCGCCTTTTTTAATCTTTTCATTGATTTCCGAGGCAAGCTTTATTATCTCCGATCCGATGAGATTTTCCGCCATTTCGGATACCAAAGATGGCGTTTTTTGAAGGACAGTATCAGACATGGCAAACAGTTATTAGAAAGTCCGTAAATGTACCTTATTTATTGAAAATTGAAGATTGAAGATTGAAAAATAATTGATTCAACTACCTATTGACTATTAGTTTCTTGCTGATCCTTCATTCTTCTCCCGATAGCTATCGGGACTTCAATAATTTCCCACCATCTCCTCCGGCTTCACCCACTCATCAAACTGAACGGATGTTACATAGCCAAGGTCTACGGCAGTCTGTTTCAGGGTCTTGCCCTGTTTATGGGCAGTTTGGGCGATTTCAGCAGCCTTATAATAGCCGATTTTAGTGTTTAATGCTGTAACAAGCATTAGAGAATTTTCGAGGTTTTTACGGATGTTTTCCTCTATTGGCTCGATTCCGCGTGCGCATTTTTCATCAAAAGAAACACACACTTCTCCGATGAGTTTAGCCGAATGAAGGAAATTATAAATCATCACGGGCTTAAACACGTTCAGCTCAAAATGGCCGGTAGCACCGCCAATGTTGATGGCCACATCATTTCCCAGCACCTGGGCAGCGACCATGGTCATGGCTTCGCACTGGGTCGGATTTACTTTGCCGGGCATAATTGATGATCCGGGTTCATTGTCCGGAATAAAAAGTTCACCGATACCACAGCGCGGACCGGATGCCAGAAGCCTGATGTCGTTGGCGATTTTCATCAGCGAACATGCGACTGTTTTCAATGCACCGTGTGATTCTACAATGGCATCATGCGCCGCAAGGGCCTCGAATTTATTTTCAGCGGTAATGAAAGGCAGTCCGGTCAGCTTTGCAATATGCTTTGCCACATTCTCAGAATAACCGGGAGGAGTATTAATCCCGGTTCCGACAGCTGTTCCGCCTAATGCAAGCTCTGAAAGATGAGAAAGCGTATTTTCAATGGCACGAATTCCGTGATTGAGTTGCGAAACATACCCGCTTATCTCCTGCCCCAATGTAAGCGGAGTCGCATCCATTAAATGCGTACGTCCGATTTTAACGATATGCATAAATTCTTTCGACTTCTTCGCAAGCGTGTCGCGAAGTTGCTTTAGTCCGGGTAAGGTTACCTCAGCCAGAATTTTATAAGCAGAAATATGCATGGCAGTCGGGAAAGTATCATTTGATGACTGCGATTTGTTTACATCATCGTTCGGATGAATTACCTTTTTTTCATCGGTCAGTTTTCCACCAGAAATTACATGAGCGCGGTAAGCAATAACTTCATTCACATTCATGTTCGACTGAGTACCAGAACCGGTTTGCCAGACAACAAGAGGAAATTCATTGTCCAATTTACCTTCAAGAATTTCATCGCAGACCTTTGAAATAAGATCACACTTTTCCTTTGTTAAAACTCCGGCATCCAAGTTTGTAAGCGCGGCCGCCTTTTTTAAATATGCGAATGCCCTTATGATTTCCAACGGCATGCGGTTTATATCGCGTGCAATTTTAAAGTTCTCAATTGAGCGCTGAGTCTGAGCGCCCCAGTATACGTTAGCGGGAACCTGAACAGTGCCCATTGTGTCTTTTTCTGTACGAAAATCCATTTTGCCTTGAATTAAATTGGAGGGCAAATGTACGGTAACTTAAAGGGATTGCAAATTCATTTACACATGAAAATCTTAAAACATTAAATTTTATATATTTGAGAAAATGAATTTCCCCTTTAGAGTCCTTTTTATTTTACTATTTTTTTCAAACAATCTTTTCGCAGTAACGGGCGACTCTGTTGTGGTTAAGTCAACGCATTCGACCTGGAATCCGTCGAGTTCTCCTTATAAGAAATCCGGATTGGAAATTGATTCGTTTCAGGCAGGGAGAATAATATACAAAGCAAACTTCCAATGGCGGACCGATTCTTCAAAATGGTCACTGATAAATCTGGAAAACTCCGCATACGATAGCCTGGGTAGAATTATTAATCAGACGGTGTCCGATAATTATTCAAATACCATGCAGGCCTATTCTTATGACAGCATTGCAGACACTGTTCATTATTATAAATGGGATGGCAGCGGATGGGTCTACAATATTAATCCTGCAATGCAAAGAAAATTGCATAATATAAATGGAAGAGATTCGATTGACTATTTTTTCGTTGTTGACAGCAATGGAATTAGTTTAAACAGAAGAATCAAGTATATTTATAATTCATCGGACAGCTTGATTGAAAAATATTGGCATAAATTAAACGGTGTATACTGGCAGGAGCTAACTCATAACTATTTTCATTATTATTATTTTTCAAGCGGGGTTATGGTTCTTGATACGCTGTATCAGGCTGGAGCTCAAAATTATTTTAATGTTGCAACAAGGCG
Organism: uncultured Flavobacteriales bacterium; assembly: GCA_964486655.1. Classification (GTDB taxonomy): domain Bacteria; phylum Bacteroidota; class Bacteroidia; order AKYH767-A; family 2013-40CM-41-45; genus JADKIH01. The sequence goes on along the minus strand of CAZAON010000225.1, from coordinate 8,727 downwards.
TGAATACGACATTTCCAACAACCTTACTCTATATCAATTAGGTTATTGGAGCACTCCCGGCTCTGTACAAAATTTCACATATACCTGCGGAAATAAATTACAAACGACATTCACCAATACAGGAAATGACACAAAACATGATTCGGTTTTTTATGACAACAATTGCATTCCCCGCTTTGAAACACATCATGAATATCAGCAACATTCAAAAACATTTTATTATTATCCCTCAGTTGACACTCCATGGATTGATTCCCCGGACACAATAACCATTTGTGGAAATGACACGGCACATCTGAAAGTTTTAGTCTTGGGCGGAACTTCACCGCTTTCCATTCAATGGAGTCCGGCAACATTCAATGATACACTTTTTGAAACAACAGCATTGCCGGCAGTTTCAACAATATATACGGCGACAATTAGTGACGCAAACGGGTTAATAGGTATAAGAACAATTTATGCAAAAAAGAATCCTTCTCCTGTCGCTTATGTTCATTTAACCGGTCTCGATACATCTGGTTGCAGTACGGCTACTCTTCAGGTAGACAGCATTCCGGGCACTGCTGTCAAATGGTTTCTCGACAGCATCAGTACAAATTACATTTCATATTATAAATGGACGATTGATGTGCATCGAAACGGAATGTACTATGCAACTACTTATAATACGTATTGCACATTTACCGACAGCATTAGAATCGATTCTCTTGTACATACAACACCTGATGTTACATTAAACCGGATATGTAATCAGTTAATTGCATTCGCTCCCGGTGCCGCCGAATATAAATGGTTTAAGAACAATGTCGTTATGAACGGAGAAAACAATGACACATTGAATATTGCTGAATCCGATTACTATTTTGTCGAAATAACAGATTCTTCAGGATGCGTTTCGAGGTCGAGGCAAATCAGTGTGGTTCCGAAAAACATTTTAACATGGAGTACATCGGCATGCAGTGATACCTGTAATGGGACGGCTTCCGTTGGTAATATGCTGACTTCTCCCGTCGTTAGCGTATTGTGGAGCAACGGAGACAGTACATTTCAACTATCCGGACTCTGTCCCGGGAATTATATAGTCTCGGTGACAGACTCTGCAGGTTGCAGCAGTACCGATACTGTAACCATTCAACCACAAGATACTTTTCCACTTGATCTGCATGCTTCGACTGTAAACCCGGGACAATGTGAAGCAGTAGCGACAATAGCCGGTTCGGGTTCTCAGTATTTTTATACTTATAAATATACCTATTTATGGGACGATGGTTCAACCAATTTTTTTACGGATTCATTATGTTTAGGCTGGCATTATGTAACAATTACTAATTCGCTTCATTGTTCTCAGCTGGATTCAGTTTATGTTGGAACCAGGTCTCTTACCGACTCCTGTAGTGTAAAAGAAAATATACGGTTTTCTGCATGTCCCGACCCTTGCAAAGACTTTGTATACGTAGGTCCTGAAACAGGATGGCCTGTTTACTTTCCTTTGACATATGTGTGGCCGGATTCCAATATGAACAAATTGGGTATGTCGCAATATTTATGTCCTGATGATTACCGTTGCATTTTGATTGATCGCCGCGGATGCAGCGACACATTAACTTTCACAATTCCGGACAGACCATTTTCTTATGATGTCGATGTCGTTTATTTTGATCCTGCCGATTCATGCAACACCGAAGTTCAGGCTGTATTTCAAAATTATCAGCCACAACAAATAACATGGTGCAATGGAGATACCGGCAGCAATGCACATGTTTGCCCGGGCAATTGTATGATAGAAGTATTCTTTGGACTGGATTGCCAAAAATCTTATCCTTTTTCAGTTAATGTTCCCTACTGCGGATTATATAGCAAGATAAACAAAGTAAGCTGCAATGGATTTTGCGATGGATCCATAGATATAACTGCTTCGGCAAAAAATCCGTTTCATTTTTTATGGAATACCGGAGATACGGTAAGTTCATTAAACAATCTGTGTGCCGGCACATATACTCTTTACTTTAGCGATGACAGTATTTGTACAGATACAATGACAATTGTACTGGATGACCCACCGGCACTGACTTCTTCATTCGTTTCAAGTTATAACTGCAATCAATGTGTCTCTCGCGCACAGATCATCGGAGGTGTCCCTCCATATTCAATTTCATGGGATGGTGTGCAGGATACGGTATACAGACAATGCGAAAATAGCTATGTAATTATTCAAGATAAAAATGGCTGCATCATTCAGGATTCATTGCTGCTGAATCCGCCGGAACCGTTACGATTATTTGCCGAAGTAACGGATGCAACCTGCCATCAATGTCTGAACGGTATTGTTACATTAACCGCAACAGGAGGCACACCGCCTTATACATATTCTGACTTCCCTCCAATTGAACATTTACTGGTAAATACATTTTATGACTTACCTTATGGCAACTACCATTTATGTGTAATTGACTCAAACAATTGCAGTTTCTGTGATTTTATCCAGGTATCTGTTAACGAGAAGTCGGCTGATAATGCCCTTGGGTTAATTATTTTAAATAGCGTTACGACTAAATCAATTTATGTCGAAATAAATTATCCCCCTGCCAATCAGCAACTATACTATGAAATTGTTGATGTAAACGGACGAGTGCTAATTAAAGATAAAATTACCAAACAGCCATTTGAAATTTATACAGGAAACTACGGCCCGGGTGAATATATTTTACTTATTGAAACAAAGACAGAAATTTTGCAGCAAAAGAAATTTATGGTTTTAAAGTAAATTTCAAGGGATAGCATTTTAATGAAGATGCTAAACCAAAAATGACAATATCTGTTCTGATTATTTTACTAATTTAGTTTAAACTTTAATTTAAATCCCATGAATAAACTTTACCTCTTTTTTCTGCTAATAACATTCTCCACTTGCACATTTGCAAGCTGGGAACCATTCCCGTTAAACCAGAAGTCATATTACTCCTATAACAACTGGTCAGGAACTATGATTAATAGTGTTTACATGGACACAATTGTACAGCGAACAAATTACCAGGCCATATTCTTTAATCACAAGTATTATGGAAATTCTCATGAACATTGTTATTCCACTATCGTAAATACAAATCAACCTGTTCCGGTGGTTGGATACACGGGACAGATGGAATTTGATTCACTTGTAATTTTGGGTGACACATTATTTTACACTCCTCAGTTTAGCACGCCACAATACCTGTTGCTTAATCCGTCTATCGGACAATCATGGCCTTTCATGACGTACACCGTTACCTATACTGCAGATTCCGTTATGCAGATATTCGGTGTTACGGATAGTGTAAAGCTGTTTACAGGGTTGCCTAATAGCACAATAATACTCAGTAAAAATCATGGTTACATTTCGTATCCGAGATTCAATACATCCACTCTAGAAATGCATACACTGGCAGGATTTTCAGACCAGTCGGGAACGTACGGATTTATTAAACCGACATATCTTGATTTCTTTCCTTACCAGCCGGGAGATAAACGTTTTTGGAAATTCGGACAGGAGCCACCGTTTTCTGTTCCAATTTATAATTACAGGATAGACTCAATTACCGCTGTAAATTTCGCTCCGGATACGATTTCAATTTATTTCGATTATATATGGTATAACAACGACACTGTTATCTATAATTCATCGTACGAAAAATATGAAGTAAATTATTTAATGAATACACTGGAAGCTCCGACGAACTGGCTTACCATTGCTACACCCTATTTATATTATAATTCAATTTATCTTTCGCAATCATACCTCAGTAAAACGGACAGTTCTATTGATTACTCTTATTTCTATGCAGGTCATACCCTTGATACAACAAATTGCACCGTATTTCAAGGCTCTGACATAGGAGATTTATACATCTACAATACATTTCAGGGAATAACAGAAATCAGCAGCGATGTATTTTATCCTGTTTACCAGAGACTTCTCGGATCAATTATTAATGGAGTTGCCCGTGGCGACACATCCGTTACGATTGGAATTGACAAAATTTCGCTGAGTATTATCGGGGCATCTCCAAATCCGGCAACAGACTATTTCAAATTAATATCTCACGAGAACTTAGAAGGAGCCGACTATTCAATTTTCAATATCACAGGACAAAAAATTCAAACCGGAAAAATTTATTCGTATAAATTGATTGATGTACGTGAATTAAATAAAGGGATTTACTTTCTAAGGGTAATGAATGGAACGAAAAGCGGATCCGTCAGATTTATGAAACAATAGTTAATTCAATTACGAATTACGGATTACGAATTACGAATATTAATTATTAAATTAATAATAGTCAAATAATCACAACAAATTGAATGCAAGGATGAGCAATGCCAATTCAGTCATCTATATTTGAAATTGAATTATTGAATTATTAATATTCGTAATTCGTAATCCGTAATTCGTAATTAAATTATCGTTAGGACCCGTTCAACCGGCCTTCCAATAACCGCCTTACCATCCCTTACAAAAATTGGCCGCTCAATAAGAATCGGATTCTTATGTAAAATTTTAATCCACTCCGCATTCGTGATTTTTTTGCCTTCGTACTTCTCTTTGTAAAGTTTTTCTTTCTTACGAACGAGATCTTCCGCCTTCATTCCAAGCATTTTCAAAATCTCCCTGATTTCCTTCTCCGTAGGCACTTCAACGAGATATTCGACTAATTCATATTTCTCATCGGTATTCTTCTTAAGTAAGGACAATGCCGTTTGGCAGGTAGCGCAGTTGGGTTTGAAGTAGATCTTTAACACGGGTGAAATAAATTACGAATGACGAATTACGAATTACGAATATTAATTGTCAAATTATTAATTGTAAAATTAGCACAATATATTGTAATCAATTGAAGGAATCGTAAAATCAGTTCTTTGGTCAATATTCGTAATTAAATTATTGAATTATTAATATTCGTAATTCGTAATTCGTAATTCGTAATTAACTCACGCTTGCCATCTTCGACATCTCCATCAAATACGCCTTCATAAATCCATTCAGATCTCCATCCATTACTCCCTGAACGTCTGAGGTTTCATAATCGGTACGGTTGTCTTTAACAAGTTTATACGGCTGGAAAACGTAAGAGCGAATTTGTGAGCCCCACTCGATTTTCATTTTACCGGCTTCCTGTTCCGCTTTTGCCGCATTACGCTTGTCAACTTCCCGCTGATAAAGCTGCGACTTCAACATTTTCATAGCGCGCTCCTTATTTCCACCCTGTGATCTCTCAACCTGGCAAACAACGACTATACCCGTAGGTAAATGCGTAATCTGAACTTTCGTTTCTACTTTATTTACGTTCTGTCCGCCTGCCCCGCCCGATCTGGAAGTCTGTATTTCAATATCCGCATCCTTAATTTCAATCTCGATCGTATCATCTACGACCGGATAAGCAAAAATGGATGCGAAAGAAGTATGTCTTCTCGCATTGGAATCAAACGGAGAGATGCGAACAAGTCTGTGTACTCCGCTTTCCGCTTTCAAAAATCCGTATGCGAAATCACCGTCGAACTGAAGTACGGCTGACTTAATTCCGGCCGCTTCACCCGGTTGCAAATCAATCTCAGTTACTTTGTAGCCATTCTTTTCGCCCCACATGATGTACATACGCATGAGCATCTGGGCCCAATCCTGGCTTTCGGTACCACCGGCACCTGAATTAATGTTTAGGATTGCGCTTAGCTGATCTTCCTCTGCTCCTAACATGCGTTTAAACTCCATGTCATCGAGCATTTTTAAAATTTCCCTGTAATGCTCGTCTACTTCCGTATCGGTTGCATGCCCTTCTTTATAAAAATCGTATAAAACTGTAAGATCATCGATCGCCGACTCCAGCTTTCTATAGGGCTCTGTCCACTTACGTTTCTGATTGATGCCTTTTACTACCTGCTCGGCTTTCCTGGGATCAAGCCAGAAATCGGCATTATGAGTGAGGGCTTCTTCCTCTTTTAATTGAATTGTTTTCCGGTCGATGTCAAAGATACCCCCTTAGAGAATCAGCGCGCTCTTTAACTTCCTTTAATTGTTCTATTGTCATGGCGCGAAAGTAAGAAAAGTCCGGGAGAATTTGGTATTAAAACTAATGGAACATGATCCCGGAACATAACTGAACCGTCACTTCGAAAATCAACAATCATCAATCGTTTGTTCGGATTTCAAATCTTCAAAAATCAACAATCGCCAATCGTTTGTTCGGATATCAAATCCTCGAAAATCAACAATCATCAATCGTTTGTTCGGAAATCAAATCTTCAAAAATCAGCAATCATCAATCGTTTGTTCGGATATCAAATCCTCGAAAATCAGCAATCATCAATCGTTTGTTCGGATATCAAACTCTCCATATTTTAAAATTGAGATTTAAGATCGGATATCCGAACAAACGATTAGCGATTTTTGATTTTTGAAGAAGTTCAGTTGCACAGCGCTCACTCCTCTGTTTCACCCAGAAATTCCCATACAAGCTCCGGCTCAAAGCCCCGCGAGATTGCATACGTTGCGATTTTATGTTTCCGCTTAAAGGGATTTGTCTCTTTTAGGGTTTTCGATTTCGAATGAATGACATTACGTAAGGTCTTTTGATATTCCCGATCATCAATTGATGAAAGCGCTTTCTTAATAAGCGGGTCCGAAACATTTTTTGATTTTAATGCCGCTTTGATTTTACCTTTACCCCACTTCTTAATCCGAAACTTTCCTCCGGCAAAAGCAGCCGCAAATCGTTCCTCCTTTAAAAATCCGCTACCGATTAAATTTGAAATAATATTCTCCACATCATTCCTGTGCAATCCCCATGAATACAACTTATCCCGCACCTCCTGCTGACTGCGTTCCTGATAAGCACAATAAGCTTCAGCTTTAGCAGTAGCCTTTGCAGGATCGATGGGTATCTTTGAAGTCATTTTTTTTTGAGGATGGAGGATTATGGATTAAGGATTAAGGACAGAGGATAGAGGACTATGGATTATGGATTATGGATTAAGGATTAAGGATTAAGGACAGAGGACAAAGGACAAAGGACAAAGGACAAAGGACAAAGGAAGGCAAATAAAATCTGACATCCGAGCTCCCAACCCGAAACCCGAAACCCGAAACTAAATCTTCGACACCATTCAAACCTTGCAGCCCCTCAACCCGAAACAACATCTTCGACACCAATTAAATCTTGCAGCCCCCCAACCCGAAACCCGTAACCCGAAACCACATCTTCGACACCATTAAAACTAGCAGCCCTCAACCCGAAACCCGAAACCAAATCTTCGACACCCCCAAGAGTCTGCAGCCCCCAACCCGAAACCGGAATGTTGAAATCTTGGGATACCGCGCTCACTTCACAGGATAGTACACATCCGTCTGCCACTTCATCGTATCCTTTTCCATTCCGGGATCAGTCACATAAACTTCCCATGGCGCGCCGGTAATTGTTTTATTGTTTTTCCCGATATATTCCTGGGCTTGTTTATGAGCTTTGGCGCTGCCCATGTACGGACCGAAATAATGTACGACGACGGCATTTCCTTCCATTCTCTCGCCGGCCTTTACATTGCCATCATCTTTTCCTTTTTTGTCAACCATCATACCGGCATCGAAAGTCCAGGCATTATCGTTTGAAGTATAATAAATGGCAAAGGGCGCGCCTGCCATTTGTAATTTTTGTTTGCCCATGGCCTGACCGATCATTCCATAGTCCTTGCCGAGGTGTTCTCCAATCGACTGCTCATTAGCCGAATCTTTTACATATAAATAATTTCCCGCAGGCACCATTACTTCTTCGAGCTTATATTCAGGAACATCTTCCATTGCCTCGAGATTTTTTTTCAAATCAGCGAGACCGGAATCAAAATCACTTTCAAGCATTCCTTTCATAAGTCCTCCCATTATACGCAGTAACGGATTCGCTCCCATATCGCCTTCGAATCCCCAGGTTACTTTTGAATTTTCACCTTCCGGCTCAACTCTGAAATAAGCACCAGCCTCACTGCCTTCCATAGCCATTTTAATTCTCACGAGCGAATCGGGTTTAAGTTCAGAAAAAGACATGCTGCCGTTTCCAACCTCTTTTTTCTCACTTTGCCATTTTAAAGTGGATCCCACTCCGTTTGTAACACCATCTAATTCATATTTTGCATTAGGATCTTTTTTATACCAGGGTGACCAGCTGTTCCAGTTCTTCAAGTCGCTGATGTAGTTATAGGTTAAATGAGCGGATTTATTTATAGAAATGCTTCGCTCCATGTTTATTTTTCCCGGAAAGAAAATAAATCCGATCGCTGCGATAATTAAAATAAGAATCGCGAATATTTTAATAATGCGTTTAAGTAAATTCATGTTTGTGGGATTTGGTTAGTTTATTTTAAATATTTTGTAAGTATAATTTCCGGTTCTCAAAAAATAGGTTCCTGATTTAACTGATGAGAAATCGATCGTCTCTGATTTATTCAGAATACCGCTCCTGATTTCCCTGCCGAAAATATCTAAAATATCATAACGCAAAGCAAATGGATGTTCACTTTTTATAAATAGAATATCCGAAACAATTCGCGGATAGATTGTAATATCGTCTTGAGAAATCTCATCCACCGAAATATTGCAATTTTTGAATAATACATTAATAGTTCCCGATTGATACAAAGGATAAACCGGACACATTAAATTTTCCACAGAAACATAATAATCGCCCGGTGCTGTTATGAGCAAAGTATCGC
>CAZAON010000224.1:0-1730 GCA_964486655.1 uncultured Flavobacteriales bacterium | reverse complement strand
CCATAGAGGCATAAAAAAAATTGCCTCAGTGGGAAGCAACTTCTTTTGATAGTCGGTCAGTTTGAGTTTTAATGTCTGTTATTTTTGAATTTTATTTCAGCACCACAATTTTTTGTTCTATTGTCTTCGATTCAGTCGTTAGCCTTATAGTGTAAACTCCTTTTGATAGATTCAACTGATCAGCATCAAACCAGTAGGTGAAATTTCCTGCCAGGTGTTCGCCTGAAGAGAGCACAGAAATACTGTTCCCGATCATGTCAAATGCCTCCAGCGTAAGGTTGGTCTTCGCTGCAATCGTAAATGATATTTTTGAATTTCCGGAAGTCGGATTTGGAGCAATCTCAAATCCAAAAACATCGGTTCTTGTTTCGGTTATACCGTTCGGAGTAAATGTAACGGTAATAACCTGCTGTGTAAAGCCGCATTGGTTGTATGCTGTAAGTACGATTGTGTAGTCGCCGGGTCCGGGGTAGGTATAAATCGGATTCACTCCGGTACTTGTATTGCCATCGCCGAAACTCCACAACGCTGAATCATAATCAGTAGAAGTATTTGTAAAAGTCATTGTATAGCCATTGGCAGCATAAGTGAAATTGCAAGTAGGGAATGGCAAGGCCAGTTGCTGGCTCAGTGTAACCGGAACCGCTGCCCAGTTGTTGTTGTCATTGGTTTCAAGAATTACATTGAGTGGATCTGTAATGGAAACAACATAATAATCTCCGTTACAAACTGTCGGAGCAAGGTCAACCCACTGCCCGGTCAATCCCGAACTGTAGATGTCAAGATTTCCTGTGAAAATTCCCTGGTTCGTTCCACAACCTGTAACTGCCCCCATTGGCGCATTCAGAATATCGGCCATAGTAACCACATTTCCGGCTGTATCTACGCAGTAACCGTTGTTGGCTGTACAGTTGCCAAGATTTACCAGACAATAGCTTTGTTTGTTGCCGGTTCCTATAATTGGCCAGTCAATCGGCTGCAAACCATACACCGCTCTTCTTAAAGAATAATGCGCCCAGTTGTCAAGGTGAATGTGACCATGAGATGGGTGGTATGTCATGGTTCCTGCAGGACGTAAATAGCTCGTCATTGTGTTTCCGCTTTTGTGATAAATAGTCTGGTCAACAAGCTGTGTTGGTCCTGAGCCATTGGGGCAGGTATCGGTACAGTTTACAATTGTAGTATCGCAATAGCAGGTGTTTGAACCGTGGATTTCCAGTGGTCCCCAGCCAATATTGGGTGTTGCATTACCAATGTATAAACGGTTCCCGTTTTGGTTATGGTCGTCCATAATGCATTTGTAAGAAGCAGTCATGTCAGGAATCAGGTCGCAGTCCTGCGTTCCGTCAGGGCACTGACACAGGGTTCCATCTGTAGTGCTACAAGGCATTACGATTCCCGGAGTAGGATCATTGCTGAAAGTGAGGTGCCAGCTGAAGACTCTTCCGGTATCTACACCGGCCATATCAGTAACGGTTAGGTACCAGGTTCCGTTGGGATCTTGTCCATTGTTGAAAAGGGAAAGTTCTCCATCGGGATCAAACTCACCCGTGTAAGGAGGATGGTTTGCATTGTCGCTGATCAATCCATTGTCGCCTTGTCCCCGGAAACATGTACCGATGAAATCATTTTCCGCGCCCCCCCTTCTGAAACTAAGTACAACCTGCTGGCTGTCCGGGCTCACAATTTCAATACGCAAATCTCCGTCATAAGTGTGAAGAAGTGAATCA
>CAZAON010000223.1:0-6791 GCA_964486655.1 uncultured Flavobacteriales bacterium | reverse complement strand
GCAACTTTGCGCCCTTGCGCCCTTGCGAGAAAAAAATCTCTCGCGAAGGCGCAAGGACGCAAAGGGAGTTGCCTGAAGATAGGTTGACTGAATTTTTGAATTATCGAAATAAGTTAGTGGTCTTTAATTTACTTAGTCAGCATATTACAGCTCTGCAACTTTGCGCCCTTGCGCCCTTGCGAGAAAAAAAATCTCTCGCGAAGGCGCGAAATCGCAAAGGGAGTGACGTGAAGATAGGTTGACTGAATTTTAGAATTATCGAAATAAGGTGGTGGTCTTTATTTTTACTTAGTCAGCCTATTACAACTCTGCAACTTTGCGTCTTTGCGCCATTGCGAGAAAATAATCTCTCGCGAAGGGTGTTGCCTGAAGATAGGTTGCCTGAATTTTCGAATTATCGGAATAAGTTAGTGGTCTTTATTTTTTTACTTACTCAGCATATTACAGTTCTGCAACTTTGCGCCCTTGCGCCCTTGCGAGAAAAAAATCTCTCGCGAAGGCGCGAAATCGCAAAGTTATAACTTCGAAACCTGTCGTTTAAAACTTAACCAACGGCTAAAAGCTTACGGCATCCTGTTCAGACCCGAACTCTGTATCAGACATCGAACTCTATTATAACTGTTCTCACTAAACTTCAATTCTGTTTCTGTAACTTCAATTATAATAGTCCTATGTAAGTAATGGTGCCTTGATAAGCGCAAATAGAAATATGTGCCACCAAATACGATGGCACATTTTTCTATCGATTGTCAACTTATAGGTTGAAAATTAATTTCAAACTTAAGTTTCTGCCCATATTAAAAACTCCATTTCTACCGGTCAGCGGATTTTGTGGCGCATATTTCAGTCTGCTTAAATGACTTTGATATGCAACATCGGCCAGATTTTCCGCGCTAAGGTAAACACTCATAAAATTAGGTCGGTTAAACGCTTTTACGTTGGCTCCAAGACCTGCATTCAACAATGCGTATGACGGCGTACCGGTCTCGGTGCCGTATGCACTGAAAAATTTATCCTGTTGGAAATAATAGTCAACACCGAATTTTACATAAGCGTTGGTCAGGTTTTTACCAACTTTTTTAAATTGTGCTTTCAATTCTCCTCTGTATTTTGGTGCAGGAATAAAGGGCAAATACTTAGTGCTGTCGGATTGGTTGTTTTGTGTTGCCTGAACATAAGAAAATGAATTTTCAATATGTAACCAGTCAAATGGATGAGGGTGAATATCTAAATAAATTTCTCCACCGATTAATGTTGCATTCCCTTGCGTAAACTTATAGGCCGGAGTAGGGTCGGAAGGGTCCGGTATTGAGTCACCACCATTTATACTTGTCAGTTTCTCAGAAAAAATGTAATCGGAAATAAAGTTAGCAAAAGGCGTAAACTCAAACGTAACGTGGTCGGAATTTAAAAAGTAGGCGAGGTCTATTTGATGACTTACTTCCGATTTTAAATCGGGATTTCCATACTCATATCTCAACGTTCCTTCGTGTTTGCCATTTGAAGAAATTTCGGCTATGTTAGGTGCTCTGAAGCCTCTTGACAAATTAAATTTAATAGTGGATTCCTTATTGATTTGGTAAGACAATCCAATACTTCCCGAATAGCTGTTGTAGTCTTTAGAAAGAGAACTAAATTTTAAATTTGTTGTGCTGTCCTCAACGCTCACGGGAGCTTCCAGGCTATCTAAAATTAATTTTTCTGTGTTTATGTTTCTGTTATCATAGCGCAAGCCACCTGTTAAGGTTATATTATTAAACGTTTTTTGAGTAAATACAAAACCACCAATATCAAAAAGATTGTATTCAGGTATTAAAAACTCCGTACCCTTATTTTCATTTATTTGTTCCATACCACTTACACCAATCGAAGTTTCCCACCCTTTACTTTCATTAAAATTGTAACGCAGATTGTAGTTGATAGTGTTTAGATCAAAGAACAAAGCTTTGTCATTTGGATTTAAGACATCGCCAAATTCTTTTCGCTTATTATTTTGAAAACCTAAATCTAAATTGACAGTACCATTTTTAAGAATGAAAAAGTTATTGGATAGCACTCTCAAGTGATTAACTTCCTGATGAGGAAAACCGGTTTTATACCCGCTTAAATCATTTTCAGTTGCAGAAACCTCTATCGTGGAACCGTTTCCGTCAGGTGTTTCGAAGACAAAACCGCCAAGACTGTCTCTGTCACCCTCAACCATATTTAGGGTCGTGTTAAATGAATTAATGTTTAAGTGCGAATACCCCCATTTTTTTGTTATACCTAAAAATAGACTTCCATCAAATTCTTTAAATCCTGAATTGTAAACTTTTCCGTCATACCTGTTTTGATAATTCCCGGCAAATTTATTACTGAACCTGCCAAGCCATTGGATACCATTTTTGTTACCCGCATTTGAAAGAGAATAACCAATTAGGTTGTTATTGCTTTGGTAGTTTGAAATAAGTTGAGTATTAATTTCTCCTACCGGTGGAGCTTTAGGAGAAATAAAATTCAAAACACCGGCAATTCCGTCCGAACCATACATCAAGCTTCCCGGTCCCTTTACAATTTCAATTCTGTCGATGGAATATTCGTCAATTTCAATTCCATGTTCGTCACCCCATTGTTGTCCCTCCTGGCGAATGCCATTATAAAGAGAAATAACTCTGTTGTAACCCAATCCTCTGATAGTTGGTTTTGAAATACCTGCACCGGTAGTAATTTGGTCAACACCGGGAACATTTTTCAATGCGTCAATTAAATTTGTAGAGCTGCTTTGATTGAGATCGCCGACATCAACAGGTTTAATGATTATTGGACTTAATTTTAGTTCGGTAGAACGGGAAACGGCTGTAACAACAACTTCGTTCAATTCTGACACAGAATGAGTAATTAAAAAATCCACAACGGTGTCTTTGCCAATGTAAATACGTTCCACTCTTTTTTTATAACCGATAAAACTTATTTCGAAAAGATAAGTTCCTGTTTTGATGTTTTCTAATTTGTAATTTCCTTCTTTGTCTGTGTTAGTCCCGGTTTTCAGGTCGCTGATATATATGGATACTCCTGTTAAATTTTCCTTTGTTTTTTCATCTTTGATATTGCCCGTAATTTTATTTTGAGCAACAATGTTTTGAGCTGCGAAAACTAACGCAACTAGCGTATAAATGATTTTTAGTTTCATCTTGAATGTTTATTACAATTAAATAAATGAGAATACAAGACAAGAAAATTGCCTTGTAAAAATGCTAAACAGTAAAAGATAAAACCGAAGGAGGGCCTTTATTTGAGAAAGTAGAAGGTGCTAAGTAAAAGTAATTCTTAACATAGTTAAAATAAACTTCATTTTCAACTTTATTCAAAAAGCATGTAAAAAATGTTTGAGGTGGATGAGGAGAAACAGTATGATTGTCGCATAAGGAACACTTCTCGGGAGCAATAGTTAAGTGTGACTTATGATGGCAATTGTCCTCTTTGTCTGAATAGTAAATTGATTTTTCGCAAAAATTTGCCTTATCATAAGTGGCAATATCTAATTTGTGATGGTGAAAAAGAATAGAAGGACTATTACTGAACAGGTAGAGCAGCAATAGCAATAACGCTTTAAATTGTATGTAGTGGCGTTTTTTCAATGTTTGTTAATACAACAAGATTGCAAAGATATAATTTTTGTAATTCAGCTGAGGTTTTGTGTCTGTCCGTAAGTTTGCGGCAAATGCAAATGTGGTGCAAATTTGGTATTTTATTTAACCTGACGCCAATGTGATATGAATCTGAATTCCTTCGCCTTTACATATTATAATGCAATAAATTATTCCGTAACGGGAATATTCAAGCTTATCTCACCTTCAGTTTGTTCGGTTGAAAAAGGTATGCCGCCAACTACTCTTTGATTTATCGTTGTGTCAAATCCCGCTCCAAGAAAAAAATAGTCTCCACATTTCAATCCTGACATGTGTACATGGTTTTCTCCTGCTTCGCCAACAAAATAAGTGTCGTAATTAGCCGCGCTTATTCCGGGTGAATTTTGCGTGTTGAATTTAACATAAATGGTGTCAGGATAGTTTGGCTGATTGTAAATTGCTTTTCCATGGTGTTGCGGAAATGCCACTATGGTTAAACTGCCACCTGTACCGGCTGAACATTTGTCGTCTTTTTTACATGAGGTTATTATGGTTGAAAATAATATTGCCGCAATTATGATTTTGCTTGTCATTTTTTTTTCCGGTTGAATTGTTAAAAAATTATTTATCAGTTAATGACTTTAGGAAGTTTACAAGGTCTTGTTTTTCCTGTGCTGATAAATTGAGTGGTTGTATTAATCCGCTTTTGTTGGGATGAGGTTGCCCGCCACTGTTGTAATGTTCAATTACATCTTCCAGAGTGGCCAGTGAACCATCGTGCATGTACGGTGCTGTAAGTTCTACATTTCGCAAAGAAGGAACTTTAAATCTACCTACATCAGATTGGAGTGTTGTAATTCTGGCCCTGCCACTATCGACATAATTCAAATAAAGTCCGTTGTTTTTAAAACTGTAATCTGTAAAATTATATTCGTTGTGACAATGAAAACATTCTCCTCTTTCGCCAAAGAAAATATTCTTTCCATTTATTTCAGACGGGGTTAATGCTGTGGTGTCGTTGTCATACAAATAATCATCATATCGTGATTTTCCTGTAAAGAGTGTTCGCTCAAAACATGCGATGGCACGTGTGAGTGTGTAAACGCTAGGCGGCTGACTATATGCTTTTTCAAAAAGCATGGGATATTCAGGATGGTTAATCATCCGTGCCACTACCTGGTTAACATCAAAATCCATTTCAAGCGGATTCGCAATTGGTGCAAGCACTTGTTGTTCCAAAGTAGGATTTCCACCATCCCAAAACATATAAGGTTGGTATGCGGTGTTAAGGATTGTCATTGAATTGCGTGTTGTATGATTCCCATCAATTCCAACGCTGAACTGCAAACCATCCGTGAATTTATTATCGGTATGATGACAACTGCCGCATGAGATAGTTGAGTCGCGTGATAGTATCGGATCGAAAAATATTTTCTTTCCCAAATCAATCCTGTTTTTAGTTGGTTGATTGTCGGACGGAATGACTGGATATGGAAACCCAACGGGAACCTTGAGTGTAATTATCTCATTACCGGTATCTACATTTTGCTCGTCCTTTTTACAGGATGCCAAAAAAATGAGGATACAGAGTACAATCCTAAAACCCTTTGAATCATTTGATAAAAAGGGTTTTAGGATGGAACCAATGAAAAATAATTTGCTCATCTGTTTATTCTAATTCAAATGCGTCCTGCCAGTTGTCGGCAATTTTCATGGCAAGTGGCATGTTGTTCATTGTATGCGTTTCATTTTCGGTTCGCATATCCACATTGTTTAACATTTCCAGCAAATCAAACTCAATTCCTATTTCATAGTTACTGCCGCTTACAACTGTAAATGCGGAAGTAGAGAAATCAATAGTGCGCCTGAAATCATCCATTCCAATATGATAAAAATATTGAAAATCGAGTGGACCGTTTGCGGCCAGAGTAGTATCTACATTACCCTCCACCTTCATAAATATATATCCACTGTTCCAATCCCAATGAATTCCGGGACTCTGTATGGAAAGAGGATTACTGGCAGGATAGGTAGTTGGGTCACTGTGATTTGCAGCACTGTCAAGTCCTAACATGAATGTAAAGCCCTTATAGCTTCCTACAGGCACTTGGCTTAATTCATATTCGTTTGTGGCCGGATTAACCAGAATAACTTTACCGGTTAGAGGAAGCTGGCTGCCGTCATTTTTAATAAGAACAATGTTTGAGATGTAATATCGAAAATCGGCAATGTTAAATTTCCTGCCCGATGTATGAAGATACTCCACTCCATAAGAAGCGGCACTAGTTCCTACCATTGAATGCAAATGGAAAGATAGTTTTTGCTCTGTGTTTGGTGTTGGAGTAGGAGTCTCGTCCTCATCATCTTTACACCCTGTAAAAACGGATGATGCTGCCATCAGGGCAACAGCTGTCAATAAGATTAATTTGTATTTTTTCATTTTTATTTTCATTTTTTTTAATTTCAAGACTAAATGGTATTGCATATGTTAGTTGAAACAGGGCAGAAGTCTTTACTTAAGACCCCGAACAATCTGGCATTGTAAGTAAAGTCCGGTTGTACAGTCCTATCCATCACATAATAAAATGCAAGTCGAAAGACAATGTCGCACAATTTAAGGATATATGAAAAGTACAAAAAAGTACTAAACTGTAGGGGGGTGAAATACTGAAAAACTTACAGATTTCGTTTTACGAATCAGATAAAAGCTATTGTAAATTTTGGATTCTGTATATGTATTAAACGTAAAAGAACTGTTTTTTTTAAAAAACTGAATAGTTTCTTGCTTTTCTTTTGTAGATGAAGTTGGGCCTTTTTCATTCTTCTCTTGCTCCTTCATTTTTTTCATCATTTGGCATTTCCCGTGACAATTCATTTTTGGCTTAGCCTTATTTTCACAAAGTACGGTTGCGTAATAATTTTTGTTGATGACATAATGAACTAATATCACCGACTGCCCTAAAGAAGACAGTAAAATGATGTGGACAAGTGATATTACTAACAAGTTCTTCATTTACTCGTTCAAAGATAGCAAAATAGTTTGTCATAAAGCCATGAGTTTTATCATGTTTTTAACTAATAAAAGTGTACTACGAAGAGCTTTAGTGATGGCGTATAATATGGTTGGAAGCAATTGAGTTATTGTTTTGAGTGTTCGGATAATACCACTCAAAATTGACCCGA
>CAZAON010000222.1:0-9623 GCA_964486655.1 uncultured Flavobacteriales bacterium | reverse complement strand
GGGAAGTATGGAAGAAAAAGATCAAGCATGAAAATATTAAATATGCATTTTGCTAATTATTTTATTAAGCAACGAGAGGTTATTAGAGGTGCCCTTAGGCTATTTATAAAAAAGAAGATCAAAATAATTCACCTCTGGCTCGGATTAATTTCCGGGCTTTTGGTTTTTATTATAGCTATTACCGGTTGTATTTATGCATTTCAGGAGGAGATCCAGGATGCAACGCAGGATTACAGACATGTAGAGAACAGGCATGAACCGTTTTTAATTCCGACTGTAATACAGGAAATTGCCGATAGCGCGTTACCCGGAAAACATCTGCATGCAATTATGTATTGTGACAGTGTTCGTTCGGCAAAAGCGATTTATTATAATTACGAAGAGCATTATTATTATTTTGTTTATATAAATCCGTATACAGGAGAAGTTCTAAAAGTAAAAGATGAGTTTGCCGATTTTTTCAGAATTGTTTTAGACGGGCATTTTTATTTATGGTTACCGGATAAAATCGGTCAGACCGTTGCTGCAACCGCGACACTTGTTTTTACAATAATGCTTACATCCGGAATCATATTATGGTGGCCGAAAAACAGGAGGCAAGCAAAAAATAAGTTCACCATTAAATGGCATGCGAAATGGAAGAGGAAGAACTATGATCTGCACAGCATTGCAGGTTTTTATGTTTCCTGGTTTGCAATGATATTAGCGCTAACAGGATTAGTATGGGGCTTCAACTGGTTCAGGGACGGAATTTATTCGATCGCTTCGGGAGGTAAAGAGTATAAAGAGTATTATAATCCTGATTCGGACTCAGCGCAAATGAAATTTTCTAAAATGAAAAATATTGATCAGGTTTGGTTTATTATGAAGCGTGAATATCCAAATGCTGAATGGATTGAAATTCATCCGCCCGAAAACAAAATTTCCGCAATAGCCGCGAATGCGAATCCGGATGCTTCTACTTATTGGAAAACAGATTATCGTTATTTTGATCAGTACAATCTAAAGGAGCTACCGGTTGATCATGTGTGGAACAGATTTCATGAATCATCAAAAGCCGACTTGCTGATGCGAATGAATTATGATATACATGTCGGATCAATTTTCGGAATACCCGGAAAAATAATTGCCTTTCTGATTAGTCTGACAGTCGCATCATTGCCCGTAACAGGATTTTTATTCTGGTGGGGACGAAGAAGAAAGCGAAAAAGAATTTAGGGCACGAATTATTTTTTCAATATTTTGAAAAACATGTAAGACCACAGTACGCGGCTGTATCTGAAGATTACCGGCGAAATAATAAATGTTGTAGTAGCGCCAAGAACCATGAGCAACGTGAAGTTTTCGAAAAAAGATCCTGTTATCAGATAAATAGCAATGGCGATAGAGAAATTCCATGCTACCATGAGGGCATAGCTGAAATACATGGCTCCGAAATAATAGCCTGCTTCCGGATCAATTGCATACCCACATACGGGGCAAACGGAATTCATCTTCCCCATGTTTTTCCAGCTGTACGGATTGGAGTATATGAACATCGGACTTTTCCTGCAGGAAGGGCATTTCATCTTCAAAATACCCGAAATCATTGAGGTTTTAGGCTCTTTTCCTTTATTTTCCAACCTTCTGTTTCTTATTTTCTATTTTGGCAATTAATGAAATATAATCCAAAGTTCATAGAAATTAATTACAATAATTAGCTTAATATTTACCTGAAATTCATGATTTAGCACCAACCTTTTTGCCCCGGATAACATCTATTCATTATGTTGCAGCTGTATTAAAATTAATTTTTTTTATTCTTCTGTACACTCCTCTACCATCTAACTAAAACCAAACTAACTATGAAAAATTATTTACGAATTGTTTTACTCAATTTGGCATTATTCGCATTTTGTTTTGAATCAGAACGTGCCAGTGCGCTCGTTTCGACGTACTCATTTTCCCAGACTACCGGAGCATACACAGCCATTACAGGCGGAACGGTTGTCGGTGACTCGGCCACCAATGAGGCAAATTTTACGGCTTTGCCAATCGGATTCACTTTTTATTTTAATGGTCTAAGCAGAACAACTTTTAGTATAAATGCGAATGGTTATGTTGTATTTGGAACAACCGGATTGAGTTCACATACGGTAATCAGTACAGGATTGGGAGGGAGTACAAATGTCATCGCCGGATTGAATTATGATATCAGGGGTCAGCTAGGATCTGAAATTATGTACAGGACAATCGGTTCGGCGCCTAACCGGACTTTAGTCGTTCAGTGGAAGAATTTTCGGACGAATAATTCAACGGGAGAGAATCTTAATTTTCAGATTCGGCTTAATGAGACATCAAACATTATTAATGTAGTTTACGGAAGTTGTACGCTTGTTACTTCCAATACCGCACAGGTCGGATTGAAGGGAGGCAGCAATGCGGATTTTAACAACAGATCGGCTACTAATACAGTAAATACCTGGGCAACATCAACAGCAGGAGTATTGAACACCGACTCGATGCAATTGCAATCGGGCTATAAACCGGCCAGCGGATTAACCTATACATGGCAGCCTTCTGTTCCGGCCGCGCCGTTAACGATTTCATTTTCGCCAATAACTCCGACAAGCATAACAGTCAACTGGGTCGACAATTCAACCGATGAGTCGGCTTTCGAAGTGTACATGTCGGATGATAATGTAACATTTAACCTGATGACTACGGTGAATTCGACCACGGGAGCTGCGACAGGAGATCCTTACAACTACCCGGTGACAGGATTATTATCGAATACGCAATATTGGTTCAGAGTTTATTCGATTGGAAATGTTCCTTCGGCATCATTGCCGGGAACCGCGAATACATTAGCAGGAACAATGTGTGGCAGTTATACTGTAGGACCAACAGGAGATTATGCAACAATACGTGCGGCTGTTGATGATTTGATTTTAAACGGACTTTCATGCGCGGTGATTATTCAACTTCAGGCTACGTATGCGTCCAATACTGATACGTTTCCACTCGTAATTCCTTATTTAGGTTGTACCGCTGCGAATACACTTACGTTGAGGCCGATTACCGGAGCGACGAATCTCGTAATTGCAGGAAACGATGCGCCGATGTTTGATCTCAGTGCCGCTGAATATTTTACAATTGACGGAAGAGCAGGCGGAACAGGTTCGACAAGAAATTTGACCATTAGAGATTCTTCCGCGACCGGAAGTGCAATACGCTTTGTAAACGACGCGCAAAATAATACTTTGAAATATTTGAATATCCGTGGTGGCTCGAGAGGAGCGACGACTACGGGAGTTGTTCACTTCGGAACGGGAACTTCAGCAGGAGGTGGTAACAGTAATAACACAGTATCCAATTGCGATATTTCAAAAACAGATACGGCGGCTCAGGTTCTCATTTATTCCAATACTGGTGCGGGAACAAATGACAACAACACGATTACTGCGAATAATCTTCATGACTGGTATGCGGCATCGGGTTCAAATTATGGAATGAACATTGGCGCAGCGAACGAAACATGGACAATCACAAATAATAATTTCTATATGACCGCTGCTCAGACTTATTCATCTTCCAGTACACATGCGGCAATTAATATTGCAGGCGGTGGCGGTGGCGGCGGATCGGGTTCGGGGTTTGTCGTTACCGGAAACAGCATTGGCGGTTCAACAACAGGGGCCGGGGGTAGTGCCTGGGTTATTAATGGTACGGGCGGACCACGTTTCAACGGAATAGCCATGAATGTTGATGTTGCCAGTTACTCTTCCGTTCAGGGTAATATTATTAAAAATATAAGCCTGACTACGAATGCAGCTTCAGGTGGCGGCGGTGGCGGCGGCGGATCTACAACAATTTTCAACGGAATTACAATTTCAGGAGGTAATGTGAATGTTGGAAATGTAACTCCAAATACAATCGGAAGTACGACTTCGAATAACAGCATCACTACAATTGAAGCAATAAGCGGGATGCAGACCGTTGGTATTAATATTTCATCAGGTGATACAGTATTGGTGTCCGGAAACAGTATTGGTGGTATTAACGCGAATGACTCCGCCGCGACGGTAACGACGAGTCTTGCGGGAATCATTGGATCCGGTGGAGTGTTGACGATTACAAATAATTATATCGGCAGTAATACCCAGGCGAATAATATGACGAATGCCGTTAGTACAGGTGCCGGTAATACGACTGTTTCGGGAATTTTATTGTCGAATAATGTTTCATCGGCGACTGTCACAGGAAATACGATAAAGAATGTTTCAAATCAATCGGGCGGAACGGGTACGAATATAATTCGCGGAATCTCTTCCACTGCAGGATCAAATATTATCAATAATAATATTGTTGAAGCACTAATTAATACTTCGCCGCAAACAGGAGCTAACGGCAGCGCTTCGGTGCAGGGAATTTATCAGACTTCCGGTGACGCGGGTCAGACTATTTCCGGAAATACTATTCGTAACCTCAGAAATACAAGTACAACAGGAGCTGTAATAGTTACCGGAATATATAATAACAGTGCAACGACCGGTACCAATGTGATTCGTAAAAACAGAATTTACGGTCTTGCGGCGCCTTCGAATACCTCTATCGCGACAATTAATGGTATTCAGTTAAATGGCGGAAGTTATACTTATGAGAATAATATGATCAGTATCGGAACTGATACTTCTAACAACAGTTATACTAAAGCGCATAATTATAACGGAATTTTAAAGACCACAAATAATGCGAATAATTTCTTTTATAATTCTGTTAACGTTTCAGGAACTGGTGTTCTGAATGACACGGCAAATACTTTTGCATTCAGAAGAACCGGAGCCGGAGCGGATACCATTCAGAATAATATTTTTGCGAATCTTCGTTCGAATGTAACAGCAGGAGGAAAGCATTATTCAATCGCTTTTGGCGCTGATTCAAATGCGGTATCCGGAAAAAATGATTTGTTCGGTAACGGAACAGGTTACAAAACAGGTTTACTCGACACGACTGATCTGACCTCTCTGTTTAACTGGTTTACAGCTACAGGTGTTGATTCAAATTCTGTTGCTGTTAATCCGTACTTTACTTCGAATGTTAATCTTCATATTAACAATGCGAATCAATCGGGAATCGAATCGAAGGGTTATACGATTGCAAGTATTACAACAGATTACGACGGACAGGTGCGTCCGGGTCCGGCCGGGTCTGTAAATGGCGGCGCGACCGCACCTGACCTGGGAGCGGACGAGTTTGACGGAATTCCTGTTTCGATTGACATGGGTACATATGCATTGTCGAAGCCGTCTGTCACCGGTTGTCATTCTGCTACAGATTCAGTTGTTGTTACAATTAAGAACTACAGTTCCGTTACAATCAACTTCGCGTTAAATCCGACCGACGTTCATGCGTTCGCGACCGGACCAAATCCAATGACATTCCCTGTGGTTACAGTAAATTCAGGAACATTGACCGGAGGATCCACACGCAACGTTGTCATATCCACCTCATATAATATGTCTACGGCCGGAACTTATGGTTTCAGCGCATACGCTACTACAACGGGAGATTTACAACTTGCCAATGATTCCTTGCCGGCGGTAAGTATTACAGTTGCGGGAGGTACAGTTTCGCCATCAGCTGTAACGACTTGTTCGGGATTACCTGTTACACTGGCGGTGAGTGGAAATACATCGGGCGGAACAATACAATGGCAGAGTTCACCAAATAATTCGACCTGGACGAATATTGGCGGAGCTACAAATCCGACTGTAATTGTTACTCCCGGTTCAAATACTTATTACAGAGCTGTGAGTTGTGGTGTGTACAATTCAAATTCGGCTAATATAACCGTGACATCAGTAAATGCTCCGCTTACGACGGGTGATACACGATGCGGATCAGGTCCTGTTACGGTAAGCGCGACTTCGGCAAATCAGGTTATGTGGTTTGATTCAAGTTCAGGAGGATCGTTGCTGGATACAGGCAGTACCTATACAACCAATGTAACGTCATCCGGGTCTTTTTATGCGGCGGTAAATGGAAATGTTAGTGCGCCGAAAACATTAAGTACAATTATTTCGGGTCCGAATAATTCAGCCGGAATCATGTTCACCGTTACTGCAATTACAAACGTTACTATTACAGGTTTCAGCGCGCAGGCCGATTCAGGAGTTAATACATGGGCCATTTATTACCGCAAGGATAATTACAACAATGTACCGGGTGGGAATACAAGTAGTGCAGGCTGGATATTTGTTGACTCCGTTTCGGGAGTAACATCTGCCGGAGCCGGAGCCTTTACGACTATTCCGATCACGACTTCAATTTTTATTCCGGGAACGATGACGTATTCTTTTTACATCAGAACACTTTCCGGTCCGAATATTATTTATTCTCCGGGAACGGGAGTTGGAGACGTCAATACTTCGAATACCGAGCTTCAGATCAGGGACGGACATTCGGGCGCAAACTTTAATGCGAACACATTTCCAAGAGTCTTCAACGGAATTATCAATTATAAAACCAGCTGTCTGAGTAACAGAGTAGCTGCTGCATTTACTGTAACACTTCCGACATCTATTAACGCATTAACGTCACAAGCGGATATTTGTGAAGGGGATTCTGTAAATCTTACAGCCTCAAGTGCGAATTCAAATTATCAGTATGTATGGCAGGCTGCTTCCGGAATTTCTGATTCGACAGGTAATTCAATTTATGTAATGCCCGATGAGCCTACAATGTTTTATTTGCATGGCAGTGATTCGATATCAGGTTGCGGTGCCGATGATTCTGTTTTTGTGAATGTCTATCCTAAGCCTGATCTTACTGCTACCGCTAATCCGGATTCAGTTTGTCTCGGCGATACGGTTAATCTAAACGCTGATGTTCCGACTACTTATATTTTCTCCGGTGGAAATCAGTCGAACCAGGCAACCACATATCCGGCTCCGTATGGTAACAGTATGTTTGGCGCACGTCACCAGATATTAATTCTTGCCGCTGAGATGGCACAGCAAGGAATGCAGCCGGGATATATAAATAGCCTTGTATTCTCTGTAACAGATCCTGATGTCGGACAGGCGCTTACAAACTTCACGATTAAAATTGGCAGTACGAATGTGAATGCTCTTACCACGACATTCCAGACGACACCAATGACAACGGTTTATACGAATGCAGGGTATTTGCCTGTGAACGGACTAAACACCCATGCGTTTTCTTCGGCATTTTACTGGAACGGTACTTCGAATGTGATCATTGAAACATGTTTCAACAATACAACCGACTCGGTAAATGCAAGGATGCGATATATGAACACAAATTTCCCGAGCTGTACTTATCATGCCGCGAATAATGCGGGCAATTGCAGTGCAACTTCAGGTGATACAGTAGTCAATCGTCGTCCGTATATGCGTCTTGGAATTCGCAACCAGTATTTATTCCAATGGTTTTCTACAGAGCCAATGAGCAGTACAACAATTGCAAATCCTTATTCAGTACCGGGTGTTAACACAAGCTATCAAATTACAGTTACTGATACAATTTCGGGCTGTATA
The DNA here is from genome assembly GCA_964486655.1 of uncultured Flavobacteriales bacterium. Classification (GTDB taxonomy): domain Bacteria; phylum Bacteroidota; class Bacteroidia; order AKYH767-A; family 2013-40CM-41-45; genus JADKIH01. The sequence goes on along the minus strand of CAZAON010000222.1, from coordinate 2,082 downwards.
AGCCGTGATACTTTAAATGTCGGTGTCGCGCCTGTTCCTGTTGTATATCTGGGAAGAGATACAACGGTATGCGGATCAATTCTTCTGGATGCCGGCAATCCGGGCAATGATTATTTGTGGAATAATTTTACTCAGAATCAGACACTCCTCGTTGACACAACTGGAACTTACTCCGTAAGAGTTTCACAGTTTGGAAGTTGTTCCGCTTCCGATACAATTAATGTGGTTGTTTTGCCAATGCCATTTGCCTCTTTAGCTCTTGCTTTTGATTCGGTTTGTGTTTTTGACGGAATACAACCATTGACGGGAGGAAGTCCGGCAAACGGAGTGTATGGCGGTCCCGGCGTGACAGGAACAAATTTCGATCCCGCCGCCGTAACACCGGGAATAGTCGCAATCACTTATTCGGTTACAGACAGCGTGAACGGATGTGTGAATACAGTTTCGAATGATGTCTTTGTTGATGTTTGTAATGGTGTTCGCACAATGACAGAAGATGGAATGGTAAGTATTTATCCAAATCCATCGAGCGGAATATTTACAATTGATTTGTCAGCTGTTAAAGGCAGAAGTAGGGTAGTATTGATGAATATGGAATCTCAATCTATCGGTCGCTGGGAAATTGAAGGTAACAGTAGCAAGACCATCGATCTGGATAATTTAGCGGAAGGAGTTTATTTTATGCGCATAAATAATGAAGAAAAGAATTATGTGATCAGGTTGGTTAAACAGAATTAAGAAAGCGAATTTTATTTTTGAAGGCGGGTTATTTGATTAATCCGCCTTTTTTTATTGATCACGGTCATTAATTATTCATTGCAATGTTGGTATAAGCTAAAAGTTTATTCAACAAATGACACTCTTGAAATTGACAACAACCACCCGAAAATTTCATTAGCCCGGTCGCTTTGGGAAAGAAAAATGATCTGTTTGTCGGGTCTGATGACGCTGCGCAAATCTCAGCAATGATTTATTCCTTCATGGGCACTTGTAATTGGGAAGGCATTGACCCTTTTCAATGGTTGAAAAATGTTTTGGGAGATTTACCGGATTGGAAATTTAATCGACTTGAAGGACTGTTACCCTGATTTTTGCTATCTTTAATAATCATTCCGGTAAATAAGAGCTGCAATGATAATGTGCAATGAAAATTATATCAAGATGTAGTTGGTCGGATGCTTACGAAGGAAAGGAGTAACGAGGTTGATATTCAACATTTAAAATCAGGAATTTACTTTATAGTCACAGACAGCAATGAAATCAGCAGATTCATTAAAATGTAACGGAAATAAAATTCTTTTATACATTTCAATATTCACTATTTACATCAGTGTGAATGCGCAAACTCCTTTATTGAAGTGGGAAAAGAATATAGGAGGATCTGCTAGGGATAGATGTTATTCGATTGAGCATTATTCAGATAGTATATCTATATTATGTGGAACTACTTTCTCTGGAGATCATGATGTATCTCAAACAATTGGTGTACCTGATATTTTCATTGCTATAGTAACAAATAGCGGTTCTTTAATTTGGAAAAGGACATATGGGGGAAATAGTTCTGAAGCGGCATTTTCTATAATACGAACATCCGATAATAAATTTGTAATTGCCGGTGAGACTTCATCTAATGATCATGATGTTTCCGGATTACATTATTATGTAATTCCACAATATGCTGATGGCTGGTTGTTTAAAATTGATTCTCTAGGTACAATTCAATGGCAATTATGCGTTGGTGGAAGTGATACCGATAACTTAAAAATGGTCTCTGAAACTAACGATAGCGGATATATTGCCATTGGTCAAACACGCAGCATTGATTTTGATGTAGACACCAGTCATGGGGATGCAGATATTTTTGTTGTAAAGGTAGATAAAAATGGGAATCTTCAGTGGTCTAAAGCCTTTGGCGGTATAAGTGGCGACTATGGAGTAGTAGCAAGGGAAACAACAAGGGGGACATTTTTAATAGGCGGAAACACACTTTCTAATGATGGAGACATTTCAGGTCATCATAATACTTCTTCGGCCGATATCTGGATAGCCGAACTGGATTCACTTGGAAACATGTTGTCTCAG
>CAZAON010000221.1:0-5226 GCA_964486655.1 uncultured Flavobacteriales bacterium | reverse complement strand
CCGCCCTGGCCCTTCTTAAATCCTTATGTGGAGCGTCATGAATATTCTGATCTCCCGTATAGGCATGAACGGTCGTTACGAATGCATTCTCAATTTCCCAGTTATCATCCAGAATCTTTAACATGGGCGCGGCATTATTTGTCGTGCAGGATGCATTTGAAATGTAAATATCTTCTTTAGTCAGTATTCCTTCATTCACTCCAAGCACAATCATCTTCATATCCTTTTTTCCTTTCGTGGGGGCCGACAAAATCACCCTCTTCGCCCCAGCTTTGATGTGCTGCTTTGCACCTTCCGCATCATTAAATCTTCCCGTACATTCAAGCAATACATCGACATCCATCGCTTTCCACGGCAACTTTGACGGATCCTTTTCAGCAAGACATTGAATCTTATTTCCGTTGAAGATTAAATTTTTTTCGTCGGAAGAAACTGTCCCCTGAAATCGACGGTGAATAGAATCATACTTGAAAAGATGCGCAAGTGTAGCATTATCTGTCAAATCGTTTATTGCAACGATCTCCGCATTTGGATTGTTAAGTAAAACTCTCGTTGTCATTCGGCCGATACGACCGAATCCGTTGATGGCAATTCTTATTTTTTTCATATATGATTTACAGAGTGCGCAAAGATAGAAGGAAATATCTTCGAATCTTTAGCCTGCCGTTAAAAGAACCAATTCAAAAGGCTCTTTTAATTATTAACGCTTTACTCTCAATATAGTGCCACGAAAAATAAGCGAATAGAAAAGCAAGTGAAATTGATACCGGAATCATTACCATTAATGGTGTGGTGAATGAAGAATATTTATGAATTATGTTTTGTATGATATAACCATACAGATACATTCCATACGAAAAATCACTTCCGCTAAGCAAATTATTTAATATCTTCTTAGGATAAAACCCAATCCAAAAAACCAGTGTAGTTATAAAAAGCAATGCTGCAGTCTCGAAAAATAAAGTTTGTCTCAATGTGACGAAAAGAATAAAAGTCAAAAGAAGAACTTTTAAATCGGGTTGCCTGTTTTTTCTATAATGCCAGTACAGACTTCCCGCAAAAAAATACAGGAATAGCCTAACAAAATTTATTACAGAAACTTTCAGGAAAAAAAACTCCTCAAAATTATTTATTCTGATGACGCCTTTCTTTCCGGATGTAAAAGTATTTTTCAATGAAAAAAGATTCTTCATTGAAATTAGACAAGACGTACTCTCTAAATCCTGTTATTTGGTGAACTGCAGCATTCGGCAGTTGAACGGGTCAATTTCAAAATCAAATATGCTTTTCAGCATGATAACTGGATCTCACCAGCGGACCGCTCTCCACATATCTGAATCCCTTCTCCAAACCAATTGATTTATATTCAGCAAAAGTTTCCGGGGTGATAAATTCAACTACCGGTAAATGTTCTTTCGTCGGCTGCAGATATTGTCCTATCGTCATAATCGAAACTCCCGATCTCCTTAAATCATCCATCGCTTCGAGAATCTCTTCGCGGGTTTCACCCAGTCCGAGCATGATGCCTGACTTGGTTTTAACTCCCGCATCGCTGATTCTTTTCAATGCTTCGAGACTGCGATCGTATTTAGCCTGTACTCTGACTTCCTTCGTAAGCCTGCGAACAGTTTCAAGATTATGAGAAATAATTTCAGGTTTCTCGGAAATAACTAAATCCAGATTCTCCCATTTTCCCTGAAAATCACCCAGCAATGTTTCCATGGTGGTAGCCGGAGAAAGCTCTCTTATTTTACGAATCGTCTGTACCCAGATTTCGGCACCGCCATCCGCTAAATCATCCCGGTCTACACAGGTGACAACGCAATGTTTAATATTCATCAGTTTCACCGACTTCGCAACGCGTAATGGTTCGAATGGATCAACTGCCTCCGGTTTTCCTGTCGCTACAGAACAGAAACCGCATGAACGTGTACAAATGTTTCCAAGAATCATGAAAGTTGCAGTACCTGCTCCCCAGCACTCGCCCATATTCGGGCAATTACCGCTCTGACAAATTGTATGGAGCTTATGCTCATGTACAATCTCCCGCACTTTGGTATACTCCTGTCCGGTCGGAAGTTTAACTTTCAACCAACCCGGTTTTTTTTGTTTATCCTTCTCTGCTATTTCTGACATATCAATTTACCCCAAACATTCGTAATTCGCAATTTTCAACTACCATTTCCCTCCCCAGGTAAGTGACACAAATAAATTGAAAAAGACCTGATGATTATTATCGTTTGCCATGATGGGAATCTCAGTGGCATATGCGTCTATCACTAAACCTGCTTCGAGTGAAGTTATCTTTTGTTGTTCACCCGAATATTCGAATGAAACAGAAAACTTCCCGTATACTCCGGGATAAATTGAAAGCTGATCCATTCCTTCAAAGTACGGACCCGGTCCGTATATGTTTTCCTGTATTTGCTGAACAGGATCATTCGGATCATATTTACGTGTTTCAATTATTTTAGTGGTTGAATCTAACGGATTATCAACTACAATATCGAGAAATACAGGTTTGGTAATTCCAAGTGATAGTCCGCCGAAGTAATTATACCTTACTTCTACTCCGCTTCTTTCAGCCTTTCCGAATAAAACATTTTGCATTCCGTATCCACCACGGAGTATGTATGCGAAGTTTAATTTGCCGAAATAATATGGTTTAGCGTCGGCATAATAACGATTAGCGAGTTTCTTCTGTTTTGGATCACGCAATGAAACAAAGTCAATATCCAGCATTTGCTTTTTATAACCAGTCTTATGCCATCCCCGGCGAAAAGTTATTCCTAGTCCATTTGAATGAAGTAAAGCCCCGCCACTTGCCTCGTTCTTATACATAAGTGTCACATCCCCTTCAACAATACGGTTCGAATTGTCCTGTCCTGACACAAGTAATCCGGCGAAAAAAAGAAGTGATAGAAAGACCAGCCTTTTCATAAAATACAAATTTAGCATTTATATGTATGCCATTAAAATGAAAGCAGATTTTATATAAAAAGGATTATACCATGGCGAATGTAAAACCCTTTAGACTTACAAATGACATATCTTTGTAAAATGGAAACAATCAGAACAAAGTATATAGGAGATCTCAGGACAGAATCTGTACATGTTCATTCGGGAAGTACCTTAATTACGGATGCTCCGCTGGATAATAAAGGAAAGGGTGAGGCATTTTCTCCGACTGACCTCCTGGCTACAAGCCTTGGATGTTGTATGCTAACGACTATGGGTATTGCTGCAAATACGCATCAAATACAATTTTCGGGGTCATTAATGAAAGTTACTAAGATCATGGTAAATAATCCCCGGAAAGTGGCAGAAATTGTAGTTGAAATAGAAATGGGGAAACATCCTTTTACCGAAAAAGAAAAGAAAATACTTGAAACCGCCGGACTAACCTGTCCGGTTGCATTAAGTCTTCACCCTGATGTAAAGCAAACAATTACCTTTAATTATTAAACCGTCTGTCCGCAGCCTATAAATAAGAAAAGCGAATAGCTTGAGGCTATTCGCTGATTATCTTAATTTCGGATTAATTATCCGCGTATTTCTGAGTGACGTTTAACCTTTTGTATTTGTCCGTATGCCGGGCATTTCTCATGCGACTTACAAGATGCGAAAAATCCTGCGAGAACACTTACTACAAGGGTAACACGAATTGCTTTTTTCATGCGTTTTAGCTTAACTTAATAATTTAACGGAAGAATAGAGAGGATGTTGTTTCTTACTTGTAACAAACTTACAGAAAGATATCATTCTGACAATATTGCAATGAAAGAAGTTTTCAACAATACTTACAAAATGCTGTTCTTATCGCAAATTTATAGCTTAAAAATAACAAATTCATTTTACGTTCTTAGTTGATTGATCCCGCAAATGAGTCAAATTAATCCGAATATTGAGGAAAGTTGGAAGGATGCCCTTGAAGAGGACTTCAAATCGCCGTATTTTAATGAATTAAAGGCATTTTTAATGAATGAGAAGCAAACCGGGCAAATAATTTATCCGCCCGGGAAACAGATATTCGCAGCCTTTAATCATACTCCTTTTAATAAAGTGAGGGTGGTTATACTTGGCCAGGACCCTTATCATGGAGAAGGGCAGGCACACGGACTTTCTTTTTCTGTAATGTCGGGTCAGAATTTGCCGCCCAGCTTGCAAAATATTTACAAGGAGCTTAATTCTGATTTAAACATCCCAATACCTAAAACCGGAAATCTTGAAAAATGGTCCAGGCAGGGTGTGCTTATGCTGAATGCTACGCTGACGGTTCGTGCAAATCAGCCCGGCTCACATCAGAAAAAGGGATGGGAGAATTTTACGGATTCCGTCATAAGGCAACTATCTTCAAAGCGATCGGGCATTGTTTTTATATTATGGGGAAAATATGCTCAGGCAAAAGAAGTTCTGATCGATACAACAAAGCACTTTATCCTGAAAGCACCTCACCCATCTCCATTCTCGGCACATTCGGGATTTTTCGGCTGTAAGCATTTTTCGAAAACGAATGAGATTCTGATAAGAGAAGGCGTTAAACCGATTGACTGGAATCCCGAAGATTCAATTATTGAGAATGAAATTCGTTTAACAAAAAACAATTGAATGATTTTTAAACGGGCATATGCGCTTTTACTTTTAGTATTTATTTTCCAAAGTCAGCCGTCATATGCTCAGAAAAATTATTCCTTGCGTTTTGTTGTAAAGGATTCACTAAACGAAAAGATTTTAAAATATATTAAAGATCAAAATGAAGTAAAATATTTTAAGGATACCGTTGAAGTAAACGCGCGAATAACTTCCGTATTAAATAATTTTCAATCGGAGGGTTTTTTATCAGCTTCCGTAGACAGCATAATCAGAGACAGTTTACTTTATACCGCGTACTTATATGTGGGTGAAAAATATTTATGGGCAAATATCAGACAGGGAAATGTGTCTGAAGATTTTCTTACCGGCACGGGTTACAGAAATAAATTGTTTGCCGGAAAACCATTTTCATACGACCAGGTATCAGTCTTGCAAAGAAAAATAATAAAGAATTGCGAAAACAATGGTTATCCGTTTGCATCTGTCAGGCTCGACAGCATTGCTATTACTGAAAATAAATTTTCAGCCGCATTGTTCCTGGATAAAAACAAATTTATAACAATTGACAGTATTATTTTCAAGGGCGCTTCTGCTGTTGCACCTGTATACTTGTATAACTATATCGGCATTGCC
>CAZAON010000220.1:0-8706 GCA_964486655.1 uncultured Flavobacteriales bacterium | reverse complement strand
CATACAAATTGACCATCGGTAATGAACCAACATACGTTATATCAAACTTCTGCCCTTCCATAACCCCGGAACAAAATGCAAATAAACTTGACAGATACAGAAAAGGAGTGGCATTTTTAAAGAACGGCATTGACACTACATTGGAGTTCTGCACCGCCTTGTCAGACACAATGCACGTTTGCAGAAATAAAATTGGGGATGGAACGTTACTTTCCTCTATATGGGACTTAAATAAGGGGACGGTGAACTTGTATTTCTATCATGATTATAATTCAACTGTTCAATACAACCTAAGCGAAGAATTAAAAAAGGGCGACCATATTATTGCGATAGAAACACTATTCCCGAAAAATCCGGAGTTCGAACAATTACGCAATTTCAAAACCCCAAAAGACAGCATTTTTATAGGGGTGTTTATAGTTGCTTCGGCCGGATTTTTTTTACTAACTTCGATATTCTTTCTAATTCAGTATTTTAGAAAAAAAGAGAATAAAAAGTATTCTTATGTTCAACTATTGCTGTTTCCAATTGGTCTGATTTTGTTCTATTATATGTATGTGTTAAGCGGTCCTGTTAACGTTTTCTACTTTCCTGCGCCTTATAAAGACCCGGCAAGTATATTTAGAAGTTTAACCTCATATATTCCATTTCTATTACTACTACTTATATTGCCTTTTGCCAGAATAAATTACAGACTGATAAAAGAGAAAAGCTGGAGTTTAGTTGCCAGGTGGTTATTTACCTTGAACAATCTTACTTACCTTATACTAATCGGACTATTTTTCTATTGGAGATTTTATGACATTATAAACTAAAAGACAGAGTGCAAAGAAAAAGGGCATATTACATGTTTTGGGATTAGTAGTGGTTCTGCCCTCCACAGACAAATTTGTGTTTAATCAAAGTTTGGTTCTCACATTTGTGCAAAACATTATCGGGAAGTAAATTATGCAGCTAACATTATCTTAGAACAATCCCAATAAATTCAATTTACCTATATTTGAAAGTAATTAAAAGATAACACTCCGGAAAGCCTTGGACGGTATGCCTCATTTTAAAAAATACATTTTTATGAAAAAAGTTGAAATATCAATATGGATAATTCTTTTTTCTTTGAATGTAAACAAGACCCTGGTGCAGCAAACAAAAATTGATGTTACAATTCATTCGAGAGTAGATACTACGGAAAGTGAGATAAAAGAAGTCGCAATGCTTTGGATAAACTACCTCAATTCCAAACCCGACAGTGTATACGATAATCCATATTGGAATAATGCTGAAAAAAATAAATTCAAAAAATTTGACCTTTCTGTAACCTACCTATATCAACTTCCATCACAAGAGCTATTAAACTATTACAAACCGACAATTTTATCAATAGTAAAAGAAGGCGAATATTACGGAATTAGAACTATTTTTATGGCAGACGGTCTGCAGGGAGAATATCGACAGTATAATCCATGGAGTATCACTAAACTCTACGCTGTAAAAGAAAATGGAAACTGGAAACTTAAAAATGCGTTGCCTGTAATTACAGAAAAATGGAATAAGACTGCGGTAGGAAAAATAACTTTTATATATCCACCACATCATAAATTCAATAGTGAACTTGCAGCAAAAGCAAGCGATTTTTGCAATGAAATAACTAAAGAATTCAAATTCCCTGACTGGAAACCATTTGATTTTTATATTACTGAAAGTGGTGACGAATTAGGCAAACTCCTGAATTTTGATTTCTATTCCGCCGGTTATACAACCGGAATTGGAATGAATGATAAGCATATACTTTTTAGCGGTATTGGTTTAGAATACTACCCACATGAATTTATCCACCTCATAGTTCCTGAACAGGACATACACTGGATTATCCGGGAAGGTTTTGCGACCTGGAAAGGCGGACAAGATGGAAAAACATTTGAAGAAAGCGCAAAACTATTCGCTAATGAATTGTACAAAAACGACACAGTTACATTTTCCGACGTTCTGAATAAAAAGTGGGGCTGGCAATATGCCGCATTTTATACAACCGGCGCCGTCCTTTGCAAAGCCGCTTTTGAAAAAGGAGGTATAGATTTTGTAAAGACATTATTGGACACCCCACCCGATGACGAAAGATTAATTGCAACTATCTGTAAATTATTCGAAATTAAAAAAGAGGATTTAGATATTTTTTGGAGAAAAGAGGTATTAAAATATAAGAGCAATTAGAATTTAAAACAAATAAAACCGTTCGTTTAAGGAGTCAAAATAAAATTGTAACAGAAATGGGTAAAATATCTTTGGTGGTAATCTTTACCCTTGTATTAATTTTCGGATGCAGGTATAGAAATACGGGTTGCTTTGGACCTGGCCCAACCAATTCTAAGAGTTCGGTTTCATCAGGTGTAAATGTTGAACAATCAGAAAAGTCTGACAGCATAGTTTCATTTATAGCAATATTTCACATTAATGAAGTTACAAAAGACGGATACAATGTGAACGGGTATATTGTTACTATTGACGATAAACAAGCACAAAAAATTAACGGAAAGAAAATCAAGATAACAGGAGTAGTAACAGTTGTTAAAGGGTTAGACAACAAACCTGAAGAGTACGATAAAGAAGGGAACAAAATTGTTATGCAAGGACGGAATCAAGACACAAGCCATATTCTAAGACCGTCAATTGAAGTTATTGAATGACTAATTGATAGACATTTGTTCAGCACTTAAAATCGTGAGACTACCTACTTCCATTCACATTTTTTGTAAATTCCATCATTTGAATTTCGAACGAAAAGAAGAGCTGCCCTTTAGCTTTAAAGCCGGATGACACAATTCCCCCTCAATAAAATGAAATCTATTTCCGTTTTTATACTGTTAATTAATTTCCTGTGTGAGAATCTCTTCGCCCAGCAATGCGGCTATGATCAATATTACCTGTTTGTCCTTGATGTGCATTCAGCGAATAGTACCGTCAAGGTTCCTGACCTGAAAATGTACCTGGTTGATGAACAGGAGAAGCCTGTGTTGGCCGGTGTAAGTTATTTTGAAGACAATGAATGGAAGTACAGAAGTGATACGTTGTTCTTTTGGGAGCATAATTTATTAAAGCAAGGGGCAGGAAATCGTCCATTATTTCGCCAGAAGTATTATAACATAGGCGACTATTATGTAGTGGCATTTCGCCTCGACAAATCCGAATTGGAAGACCCCCTAACCTACCCTATTTACAAAGTAAAAATTCAATCTCAATTAACCCATTTGCAAGATCAAACTACGATTGTTCACCTGCCATTGCAAAGAGCAGTCAGAATTTGTGGCAATGGCATTACAGAAGATTTCCCTCTGGTAAAACCTGTGCAAACCCTCGATGGAAAAATCTTTGAACCCATAAATATTGTCCTTGATCAACATAACGAATCTATTATGTTTAATCAGCCTAAGGATGAATTACACTATGCTGTCCGGTTTGACTACCAAACACTGTCTACTCCTTACGAAGGGATAAATGAATATCTGCTGAATGGAGCCAAAATATACAGTACTCAAACAGGAAAACTGCAACAGGAAATTTACATTCCCCGAATATCAAAATCGACTTCTAAGGAAAATAAAAACATTGTGAAGTTCATTGATTTTTACAACCGGGGCATTACAGAAGCCAAAGATTTTTCGGTACAAATTGAATCATGGCGAGACCTGGAAATTAAAGGTTACAGGCAAAAATTGAACTACTATATTTTCAACACTTTCACAAAACAATACGACTTAGATACCGTCCTGAGTAATTACAACGATGTTTTTTATTACGAACCTTCGAAGTCGATGCGGCGATACGATTATGAAGTCACAGCAAATTCGAGAATAGCCTATACCTATCAGTTAGAAAACAAAACATGGGTGCTTATAGACAAAAGCGAAACCATGTTCACCCCCCCTACTCCAAAAATCAGTTTCCCCTCGACCAAATGTATCATACAAAATGAAAATTCGCACTTATTACCATTAAAAGTATTACCCGAAACCCATACAAAACTGATGGTGAAAGATACCTTCTGGCTTTACAATACCTGTGATGATACGCTGTACATTACCCAGGTACAAAGTGCAACCAGAGATTTCTTCAGTATCAACCAAACTTTACTACCCAAACAACGAACACCCCTTATTTTCAATGGCTATCCGAGTAACGATAATTATGATTTCACTACCAATCATTTCAACTGCTCCCTTACATTAACAGATGGGTCAGTATTAGGATTAGACATCACTATTCCCACAGTGAGCAACAATTCTACTGTATACTATCGCGCCGATAGCAGCATAACCTATGCCGTGGCTAATACACTTAAAGGAAGATTTTCTACAGCCGTCTTCACGTTTCCCTCCGGACAAATAAGAGCCAAGGGAACAATACAGGACAATGATACCAGTCTGAAGGTAGGTGATTGGCTTTACTTCAGAGAAGGAACCCTTAGCAGTGATCAGGAAGTCTATTCTAAAGCTGTTTCTATCTCGGCATTTGACGGTACTCAAACTTATGAGCATAATCAATTTAAAGTAAAAGTTTTGGAAAATGGTAATTGGAAAGAACCGGTAACAGATGCATTCAAAAATGAACTAAGATTTTACATATCCCCAAAAACAGACAGTATACTGGCTTATACTGATACGACCGCCTATTGTTTTGGATTGTCTTATAGTAAAGTACCCGTACAGATAAAGAAACAGATCTTTCTGCTGATGCCCGGTGAAAGAAGGTTGAAGATTGGAAATTACGAAATGCCTTTCAATGTTGTCAGTAATCAATACGCCATTATTTTAAATTATAGCCGCTTTAAGTCAGCCAACCGAACGACTTACCAGTTAACCGATTCAATTATTTCTATCTTACAAAAACAGTATCCCGATATTACCACTGTTTGGATTAGCAAGAATCAAAGAGGAATCAATCTGGAACGCCTGGAAAATGAAACGAGAGAAAAACTGTTGCAGCAACTGACAGGAGATAGCAGTATTTCATTTGTCAGCCAGCTCTTCTACACCAATCGAAATCCACAAAGGCTGAGTTATTGCGACAACAGGGTATATGCCGATATTGACATAGAAGATCCTGACAAATTCAGAAGAACCGCGTTGAAACTTGGCTTCTCAGATATTGAAATTGACATGGGTAACAATCGCTTTTGGCTAACCTATCCCGGAAAAATGATTGATGAAGGATTCTTTGAGGCCTTTGACAAACTGACCCGGGAAAAATTAGTATTCGGTGCTTATCTCAATTCCTATTTTGAACCAGAGTTGGATATTAATAAAACGGATTAATCCGGAATCAATTTTATTATAAACTATTTCTATAAATATTGTAATTTTCGGAAAGTTAAGTCGAAATGAAAATAATAATTTTTAAACTTCTTACCCTACTTTGCATATCTGGCTTTTCGACTGCGCAGGATCCTGAACGACAGGCGAATATTAACACCATCATTGTCGGGAAAGAATTTCAAATTAATAATTTTAATAATAACGATTTCCCAATCGCAAAGGCTAATATCACAAACCAAATTCCGGCTGACATACATTCGAGAACCTCAGGAAATTTGAAAATCACACACCTTTCAGGTGACTATTATATTTTCACAACCTACAAATCCATTAACGGAAATCCATTTCCTTCAAACGGCATGTACTGTGTGACAGAAAATGGAGTGGTCATGTTCGACACGCCATGGGACACCACGCAATTTCAATCGCTGCTTGACAGTATTGACAGTCGTCATAATAAAAAAGTAATAATTTGTATTGCTACACATTACCATGATGACAGAACGGCCGGACTTGAATTCTTTAGAAAAAAAGGAATTAAAACGTATTCGTCGAAACAAACTTATGATTTATGCAAAGAACATAATGAAAAGCAGGCGGAGTTTTATTTTAATAATGACACCACTTTCACATTTGGAAACCATAGTTTTCAAACATATTACCCGGGTGAAGGGCACACAAAAGATAATATTGTAATTTGGTGTAATGATGCTGCCATACTATATGGTGGTTGTTTAGTAAAAAGCACGGAAAACGAAGGACTTGGAAATATTGCAGATGCAAATTTGAATGAATGGTCAAAAACAATTAAAAATGTGATCAGGAAATATCCTAAACCGGCATTTGTAATTCCGGGACATTTTGGCTGGACAAGCAATGAAGGATTAAAACACACTTTGAAGCTTCTTAAAAATAAATGACACGAGTTTTAGCGATAATCATTTTGTTCACGATAGGCTGCTCACCTCAGTCAGCGAAAAAACAAAACGAAAAAGAGCCGGAACCATTTCGTGTTATTGGATTTTATCAGGGCAAAGGAAGCGACATTGAGAAGTATGAAATTGATAAACTCACTCATCTTATTTTCTGCTTTACTGGTTTACAAGGCAATAAAATAAATTTTAAAAACAAAGAAGATGAAGAGACTTTAAAACACTTCACATCTCTTAAAGCACAATATCCAAAATTAAAAGTACTTATTTCTTTTGGGGGCTGGGGAGGTTGTGAAAATTGTTCCGATGCTTTTTCTTCTGATAATGGCAGAAAAGAATTTGCAACATCTGTCAGAGATTTATTAATAAAATATAATGTGGATGGAATTGATATCGACTGGGAAAGTCCTGTAATCGGTGGCTTCAAAAACCACAAGGCATCGAAAGACGATAAAGTAAATTTTACGGCACTTGTAAAAGAGTTGCGGAAAACCATTCCGGCTACGAGTGAAATTTGCTTCGATGCAAACTCATTCAAAGAATTTATAGATTTTTCAATTGACTGGGAAGAAGTAATGCCATTGGTAAACTTTGTAAATCTCATGACATATGGTTTGCCGGCTAATGAGAGAGGTCACACGGGACACCATACAGCTTTATTCTCCTCACCTTATCAGAATGAAAGTGCTGACAAAGCAATTCGAATTTTAGATAGCTTGAATGTCCCATTTAACAAAATAATTATCGGAGCGGCCTTTTATTCTTTTGTTGTTGAAAATACAGACAGCTTAAATAATGGTTTGGGTGGCCCGGGGAAATTCAAGGCGAATGTAAATTACAATAAACTAATTGAAAACTACACCGAAAAAGACGGCTACGAGTATCATTGGGACAGCATTGCACAAGCACCATTTCTTTACAACAAACTATTAAGAATTTTTGTAACTTTTGACGATAAAAAATCGGTAAGGCTAAAAACTAAATATGCTATTGATAGAAAATTAGGCGGAATTATGTTTTGGAAACTTAATGGTGACACATACAAAGAAGGTTTACTTTATGAAATCGATAAACAAATTAAAACTCACAAACTGTTTCTATAAAAATTAAATAAGACTATTCAATAAAATACATATAAATGATCGTTCGAATCTGTTTAATCCTATTCATGCTGATTTGCAGAATTGCAATTGCTCAGGATACACACAACTTTGACAAAATTAATATTAAAGTAGCACCGTTGAATTTCATTGATAAGTTTTCATTTCAGACGACTCAGGTTGGACTTGAATTTCGCTTTTCTGCTAAATACAGCATTGATATTAGTTACGGACTTGTTTTCGGCAAAGAAATATATAATTATTCGACGGGGACAGGCTTTAAAGCCAAATCTGAAATCAAAAGATACACTTTCTTATTTAAATAAATGCCATTGACAACTTGAGCTTGAAATATTTTCTTCCAAGTTCATACTAATCCCTCTTAAACTGACTCAAAAAATAATTTGTTATATTTGAGTTACAAAAAGACCACCATAAAGACAAGTTACAAAACCTTATTCTCTACTTTAAGTAATAGCATTCCGGAAAATATCTTAATTATTTAATCAAAAATTACAATTATGAAAAAATTAAAATTCAAAGTTAGCATCCATGCACCGGCTACCAAAATTTATACTTCCATGCTGGGCATCGGAAATAAATCAACTTATGAGCAGTGGACTTCGGCGTTTAATCCGACTTCGACTTATGAAGGAAGCTGGGACAAGGGCAGTAAAATGCTGTTTATTGGAGTTGATGAGAAAGGAGAAAAGGGAGGCATGGTTTCTAGGATAGCTGAAAACATTCCCAACCGCTTTGTTTCTATTCAACATTATGGACTTGTAACAGCTGATAAGGAAATTACGGAAGGACCGGAAGTGGAAAAATGGGCAAACGGATTTGAGAACTATACCTTCGAAGAAAACAATGGTCCCGATGGTTTTCGGAATACAACCGTAACAGTTGACTTAGATACAACTGAAGATTTTTTAGATTATATGAACCAGACATACCCAAATGCTCTTAATAAGTTGAAAGAAATTTGTGAAAAATAACCGAATTGGGTTACCCTATTCAAAATTGACATTCTAAATCGTAACAAAATGAAAAAACTTGCACTTCTGATTATCACAACTTTTACTCTGTCCGCATTCGGACAAACATCTGTTTACCATCCGTTCCCCTTTACTTACGGAACATGGGAATATCGGTATTATGACGACTTTCACATGCCAACCGCATTATTCGGAGGCTATCAATTCACCGGTGATACGGTAATATCCGGCATTAATTATAAAAAAATATCAGGTTGTGGTGCTCAATGGTTTTGTGATAGCGGGGGAATCAGAGAAAGTAATAAAGTAATTTATTTTTATCCTGACACTGCATCTACGGAATATGTTTTATATGACTTCAACCTGACCGTAG
>CAZAON010000219.1:0-3391 GCA_964486655.1 uncultured Flavobacteriales bacterium | reverse complement strand
TGATATCCTCACTCGAATCAAGATCAGCAATCGTTCTTGAAACTTTTAATATCCGGTCATAAGCCCGCGCCGACAATCCTAATTTCTCCATGGCATTTTTCAATAACGTTCTGCATTCATCATTGATCTCGCAAATTGACTGAAGTGTTTTTGAACTCATCTGCGCATTGCAATAGACGCCTTCTTCAAGTGCAAAACGTTTTGCCTGAATCTCCCGTGCTTTGACAACGCGTGCGCGTACTGCATCGCTTTTCTCTCCGCCACGTTTTTCGGTCAGTTCCTTGAATGGCACTGGAGTTACTTCGAGATGAATGTCGATGCGATCGAGGAGCGGACCGGAAATTTTCGTAAGATACTTCTGTACGATACCCGGTCCGCATACGCATTCTTTGTCGGGATGATTGTAGTACCCGCATGGACATACCTGCGTTGCCTTTTTCCACCCCTGAATTTGTCGCAAAAAAGCCCTTTTTAGATTCATACATTAAAGATCCGAAGACAATCGGTGAGATGGAATGAACGTCTTAGACAGAATCTGTTACAAAAAGAGGTGGCAGCCTTAATAGGGGTAACGGAGGATTGTATTACGTTATGGGAGAAGAAACATTCTAAGCCATCAATCAGATTTTTGAAAGCTATCAATCAATTCCTTAAAAAGGGAATCCTAATCGATCCTGATTCTCCTTTTATTCGATAATCCTGATGAACCGTTTCTGAGGAAAATTCTTTTGCTACAAAATCATTTGAATAATTGAAGGTGTTATCGATTAAAACACAGTTTGACATATACGTAATTTGCTAAGCTTATTTAAGTACATGCAACTGCGGTTGACGTTTGAAAATAATAAGGTAATTTCGAAACCTCTTTTAATTAACCTTTAGCAGCTTAAGAAATTTAGCAGCTTAAGAAATTATTGATTAAGGGATGCGTTATACAATTCTAAAACCAATAAGATATGTTAAAGGAGGAAAGTATTTTCGACACTTTAGTTCCAGTGTAAGAATTGGTATAAATTGTAGTATTAGTATAGTAATAATCAGGTACGAAGTGTCCACTTGAATATGATTTTGCTTCGCCTCCTAGTTCGTAATGCATTATTGAGGATGAAAATTCTGCCCCAACTGAAATATGTTTATGAAGAAATATGTTAAATCCAATTATGGCTCCTATGCCCAAAGCATACCCACCAGGAACGTCATCTGTTATCGATACATACGATTGAAGCGTATCATCAATTCCACTTCTAGTTTCATGATATAGTGAAATTGAAACATCTCCAAAATTTTGATAGTAAGCACTCAGGCCGCAATATGACTCTATTCGTTTTTCATTTACAAATTGCCATAAAAATCCTCCGCCGAATCTATGTATAGTAAGGTCGACTTGGTGATCATTCATCAAGTGAAGAATTGGATTACTTAACGAATTGGATTCAAATTCAGCCGTAGCGTTTAAATCTGTGTAAGTAAATTCTGTTCTTAATAAAAAATCTTCTGATAACCTATACTTGGGTATTATACTTATTGAGAATGAATTTTCTTTTCTATTTCCTCTACCTATAATGTTTCCATCGGCATCAACAACCATAGGAGCTCCCACAACGCCAGTACCCCCAATAATGGTACCTATTGGAACCTCGATTTGAGCATGGATACTGTTTATTGCTACTGATGCACACCATTTATATTCTTTTCTTGATTGGCCAATAACAATATTGCCCATGAATACAAATAAAAGGAAAATTGCATAATATGATAAGCTGCAATATGGTTTTGTAGTGTACTTGTTCATAATTATTTGAATGTTTGTTTTAAGAATGCACCTAGAATCGGATATTTACTTCTGATTATTCTGATAATTATATAATATGTTACTTAATACAAGGCAAAATATATAAAAATTATCCCAATTCTACTCACTGCTGTCCAAAACGATTTAGTTAGGACAATATAATCCATTTTCCGATACGGATTTCAATTTTTTTTGGCTCAACGGAATTCAATCCCCCTTCGATTTTTTAGAAGAAAGCATATTGGACAGATTCGTTCGGTGGTTTATCTGGAATAAATGGATGATCTAACCAATATTGCAATTCAATTTTCACAAATAAATTCAAACGAAGGAAATTTATTAGGTTAGACAGATGCCATTGGTGTTTTGCAATGGCTTTAAATCCTTTCATTAATGCAATAGTGATCAGTGCTGTCCAAATCTGAATCAGTACTGCATTGACGGATGTCCCTACAAAAGATTTGATTTTAAGATGAGTTTTCAAGTCTTTGAAGAAAATTTCAATGTCCCAGCGATTCTTATAAAGCTGAGCAATGGTAGATGCTGTCCAATTAAAATTGTTCGTAAACAGCTCTATATACTGATCAGTTTCCTTGTCATAGACTACCACCATTCTCAGTTTCTTCGGGTATTTCTTAAAGGAAGGATCCAGTTTTAATTCCCCGATGATATCGCACTGGATATTTTCATAATCAGGATTCCTGATTTCCTCTTCAATGAATTTGACATTTTCTTTACAACGTATCACAAAGAAGACTTTTTGTTCGTCCCACTGATTCATCAGCGGAAAATCAAGATATCCGCGATCTCCAACTACGACGCTGTCAGCAGGGAAGATAAATTGCTTTGCCATGGTTGCATCATGCTTAAGTCCATCACTCATTTCAACAAAGACCGGCAAGCAACCATCGTAATCTAATACAGTATGTAGCTTAATTGCTCCTTTCCTTGCACGATACTTCGCCCAATCAAAAATTTCCAAGCAAAGACTAATTACAGTTGAATCCAGCAAAAATATTTTGCGTTTGAGTTTTAATCGTCCCTTGTCGTTGCGGGACAAATTCAAACTCTTCACGACAGAAAAGTAGAAGTCCCGGAATAAATGCCAGTCACGATGTTCGTTTATATACGACAAACTGGATTTGCTGGGAGAAAAGCTCACCCCATAGTGATTTAAATTACCGGCAGCCGAGTTTAAACCATAGTGGATATCTCGTAACGAGTTAGATTTGGAAAACTGGCAAAAAAGCATCGATACTAAATGCGTCCAGGAATCAATACCCTTTGAATGCTTATCTGTTTGATACTTTTTAACTAATTCTTGAAAACTATTTTTAGGTAAACGTTGTAATATCTGGGCAAAAATTGTGATATTCATACCGGAGTTGATTTATGTTTATGCTTCGTAACCTAAACATACCGAAATCTTCGGTTAAAAAATCAACTCCTTCTTTTTAAATTAGAAAACGTTTTGGACGGATGTGGGTGCAATTGTTTTAAAAGGAGAATATTTTAATTCCAACATCATTGACCTTTCAGAATTTGAGAATGGTTTGTATTACATATGTACAGGTACTGTTCAAAAATTGTTAGTTAAGG
>CAZAON010000218.1:0-8884 GCA_964486655.1 uncultured Flavobacteriales bacterium | reverse complement strand
ATTAAAATTTCCGCCAAAATCATTTTCTGAAGTTATCTCCTCACAATGATTTCCCCCGGAAATATCTGTATCTACAATTACTTTTTCCGGATGAAATTGATCGGGTATTGCTTCGTAATTGTTCAGGTATCCATCAATTTTCGCGGATTGATTTAATGAAATTTTACCTTTTCTAAGATCATAAATCGAATGGATAATAATATCACCTGCTTTTATCCGGTGAACTGAGTTAAACTCCTTCAACTTCCTGTCTTTTCTATGACATGTCAGATAATAGTCGGCCAGCTCAATTTCTTCCGTAATTATAATTTTCGATCTCTCCTCATTTTTTAAAAAAAGCATATTATCTGTTCCCGGCTGGCCTTCTCCAAGCGAAACAATAATCTGGGAAGCAGTATCATTCTTTAAAATATATTCATATGCTTGCTTATAACTCAATCCCCAGTAATCGCCTTCATATCTCTCACGTACGGGCGATTCGGAATTGTAAGAAAGAAAATTAAAATATACATTTTCGAATGGATGTAACTCGCCCATTGCAAGTATTATTGAAGCGAAATATGCTGCAACAAGCGCTGCAAAATATTTTCGGTACCTATTTCTTAATAAATCAAACAGCGCCTGTAAACCAATAATGGCTACTATTACTATAAAAGGATAAACGAAAAACAAATGTCTCCACCCATCATATAATACTGATCCCAACAATATTACTGAAACCAAAGGTACAATTGCCAAAAAAATACTCCCTTTCTCAATAAAACTGATTCTTGACCTAATTAGAATATTTTTCATAGTTATAAAGAAACCCACGAAAAACAATATAAGATAAAACGGAGGAATAGTTATAGCCATCCAGACAGGAAGATAATGCCACGGTAAATTAGTTGCTTTAATTATTTTTCCATTGTAAAGAACTGATCCCTCCCAGGGGTATTTGCTGTTCTCATTCCAGGCAAGAATTAAATGATTAAAGGGGTCAAGCCATAATACCGGCCAGAAGAGTACAATTGATCCAAATAAAATTAAGATAAATGTGACTGAAGAAATTAAAATTGATCTTCGATGATGCTTTTCGACTAAAAATTTAACTCCCAGGTAAATGAGCGTAATTGCTGGTAGTATAAAGCCCATTATACGAACATCAATCATAATCCCGGTTATAATGGCAGCAATGATTGCAATAAATATGGTTCTTCTTTCAATTAGAATAATGTGAGCGTAAACACAAATTATAAATAACGAAAGGAAGGAAAGGTCTTTGGAATTATAGAATGAGTCGGCAAAAATACGCGGACAAAGAACCAGCATCATGCAAGCTGCTAAAGAATACCATGGAGAATGAAAAACCTTCAGACAAATTAAATAAAAGAAGAATACGGATAAAGCGAATAAAAAGAATGTAACTAAATGACGCATTAGAAAAATATCATGAGTTGATGTTAATCCCGCATATTTCTCTAACATGACAAGAAACATTTCAAACGATGCTCCATGATACTTTGAAATACTGTTAAGTAATGGAGTTTCATCGCCGGTACGAATGAAATTAGTGTTCAGAATGCCATTGTCTATCCTGCATTCCGCTTCATCTACCGATACGCCATAGTCATCATAAATAAAAAGTCCGGTTACAGAAAATAAAAGGAAAAAAATAATAAACGGGAGGTGTTTTCTCATCCGGTTACTTTTCCTGAATATTCGAATCTTTTATAATGTATAGTGGTCTGTTCCTGATATTTGCGCCCAGTCGGCTGATATACTCTCCGATAATTCCTATGCTGATTAATTGTACGCCTCCGATAAAAAGAATTGCCAGCATTAATGATGTCCAGCCCGGAACATAATTTTTACTGATAAATCTGGAATACAATGCGTATAAGGCCATGAGGAAAGTAATACCGGAAACTATGAAACCCGTAATAGTTGCGAATTTAAGAGGCACATTCGAAAAGGATGTAATGCCATCCAATGCAAACTTTATCATTTTTTTATAGGGATATCCGGTATCACCCGCAAAACGTTCATCGCGATCGTATTCTATATAAGTCTGATTGAAACCCACCCATGCAATCTGACCGCGTAAAAATTTTTGTTGTTCCGGCATCTTCATCAATACTTCCGCAACTTTCCTGTGCATTATCCGGAAATCTCCCGTATCAACCGGAATATCAACTGAAGTTAATCTGGCAAGTATTCTGTAAAACATTTTCGCCGTGAGTTTCTTCATGTAACTCTCTCCCGCACGTTTTCTTCTCCTTGCATAAACAACTTCAAAGCCCTCCTTCATCTTATTGTACATCGTTGGTATCAATTCAGGTGGATCCTGTAAATCCGCATCGATGATTACAATATTATTGCCACTGCTGTAATCCAGTCCGGCACTAACCGCAACCTGGTGACCGAAGTTTCGGCTAAAATCAATATACTTTACAAAAGAGTTTTTAGCTGCAAGTTCTTTAACAAGCTTAATGGAATTATCCTTACTGCCATCATTAACGAAAATCATTTCGAATTCAGTAGTGCAGCCGGAAACACTATTCTTAACCCGTTCGAATAAAAGCGGAATATTTAATTCTTCATTATAAACAGGTATGATAACTGAAATTTCCAAAAAGTTAGTTTTTATCAGGGTTTCATTTCGGGAATATCCCCTTCTATAACAAGCTTTCCTGCCGTAGCCTTTTTAATATCTTCCACACTTACACCGGGCGCTCGCTCAAGCAATTTAAATCCGCCTCCCGGCAACACATCCAAAACGCCGAGTTCAGTAACTATTCTCTTTACACACTTCTTCCCGGTAATTGGAAGAGAACAACTTGGTAATAATTTTGATTCGCCTGCTTTGTTAACATGTTGCATGGCGACAATAATATTTTTTGCAGAAGCAACCAGGTCCATTGCACCACCCATGCCTTTTACCATCTTACCCGGAATTTTCCAGTTGGCAATATCGCCATTCTCACTCACTTCCATTGCTCCTAAAATTGTGAGATCAACTTTTCCCGCGCGTATCATTCCGAAACTCATCGCGGAATCAAAAAACGCCGAACCAGGAACAGTGGTAATTGTTTGCTTACCTGCATTAATCAGGTCCGGATCCTCTTCTCCTTCGAATGGAAATGGTCCCATTCCGAGCAATCCATTCTCCGACTGCAGCACAACATTCATTCCGGCCGGAATATAATTTGCTACCAATGTGGGAATACCTATTCCCAGATTAACATAATAACCATCCCTGATTTCCTGTGCAATTCTTTTTGCAATTCCGTTTTTGTCTAACACGTAAAAATTATTTTATAAATAATATTTGTAATTATTTTCTTGGCCTGACTGTTCTTTGTTCGATACGCTTCTCATAATTCTTCCCCTGGAAAATTCTGTGAACATAAATTCCAGGCGTATGAATATTATTCGGATCCAATTCACCCGGTTCAACAAGTTCTTCAACTTCAGCAACAGTGATTTTCCCGGCCATTGCCATGAGCGGATTAAAATTTCGTGCTGTTTCATGGAAAATAAGATTTCCATGTCTGTCTCCTTTCCATGCCTTTACTAATGCAAAGTCTGCTTCAAAAGCAAATTCCAAAAGATATTCCTTGCCATTAAAAATTCTGCTTTCCTTTCCGATTGCTACTTCTGTTCCTGCACCGGCCGGAGTGAAGACAGCCGGCATTCCGTATCCCGCTGCCAGGCATCGTGTTGCCAACGTACCTTGCGGAATAAGTTCCACTTCCAGTTCACCACTCAGAAGTTGTCTTTCAAATTCAGCATTTTCTCCGACATACGATGATATCATTTTCTTAATCATCCGGTCTTTTAATAAAAGTCCGAGGCCGAAATCATCGACGCCTGCATTATTGGAAATACAGGTAAGTCCTTTTACTTTTTTTCGCACCAATGCTGAAATACAGTTTTCCGGTATTCCGCACAAACCAAATCCTCCCACCATAAGTGTCATGTTATCGGTTATTCCCTGCAAGGCTATATCTGCATCAGCAACTACTTTGTTCATAGAATTTCAAATGTTATTTAGTAAACGAAATAAAACTAATTTTCAGAAAGAATCAAACGGATTGTTATCATCTCCCGGTTGAACATATTTTCCGCAATCCAGTTCAACACTTATAGGTTCATCAGGAGCTTCAAATTCACCCTTCGAAATTTTCAATTTTTCATCAGCATAGACCTTTTTCATATAAAGCGCCCAAATTGGCATGGCAGTCCTCGCTCCCTGACCCAGTTCAAGAGTCCGGAAATGAACACTACGGTCTTCATTTCCAACCCAACAACCTGAAACAAGATCAGGTGTCACGCCCATAAACCATCCATCACTCTGATTTTGAGTAGTTCCGGTTTTACCGGCTATAGCATAGGGAAGTTTATACTCCCCACGTAGTCTGGCTCCGGTTCCGAATTGAACAACACCCTGCATCAGATTCAACATCAGGTAAGCTGTTTGTTCGTTAATGGCTTCTACTTTACGGGGAACAAAATCCTGAAGCACGTTGCCATTCTTATCTTCAATTCGCAACAGATATATGGGCTGAGTCCATACACCTTTGTTGGCAAATGTCGAATACGCTCCTACCATTTCATAAACTGAAACATCGGGAGTTCCAAGACAAATGGCGGGAACAGCATCAATAGGAGCCGTAACACCCATTTTTCTGACAATTTCAATCATCGCCTGCGGACCAAATTGCTTCATGAGATAGGCCGAAACTGAGTTAACAGATTCTGCGAGGCCTTCCTTTAACGTTAACATTCCGCCATACTTCCCATCCGAGTTTTCGGGCGACCATTGATCACCGGTTTCAAGATCAAATGTCACCCTCACATTCGGCACACGATAACATGGCGAATAGCCTTCCTGCATTGCTAGTGTGTAGAGGAAAGGCTTGAAAGTTGAACCAACCTGCCTGCGGCCATCTTTCACATGATCATATTTGAAGTAACGGTAATCATCACCGCCAACCCAGGCACGAACCTGGCCCGATTTCGGATCCATTGACATGAAACCGCACTGCATCATTTTCTTGTAATACTTAATGCTGTCCATCGGCGACAACATTGTATCAATTTCACCACCCCAGGAAAAGATTGTCATCTTAACCTTTTTCGCAAAAGCTTTCTTAATGTCTTTATCAGAAGCCTTAGAGGCCTTCATGGCAATATAACGTTCGGAGCGCTTCATACCCTCGGTGAGCACTTCTTCAAATCCCTCCCATGGCACTTTACCTTTCCAGTGCTCGTTGAATTTCTTCTGCAATACCGACATATGCTCACGCACGGCTTCCTCCGCATAACGTTGCATTGTCGAATTGATGGTAGTGTAAATTCGCAGGCCGTCTGTATAAAGATTATATGGCCTGCCGGTTGAATTGTTTACATGTTCCTTACACCATTTCAGAAGTTCCCCCCTCAGCGTTTCGCGAAAATATGTGGCCAATCCGTAATTATGATCTTCCATCTGATACCTCAAAGTAATCGGTAAAACTTTGAGTGAATCAAATTCATGCTCAGTGATGAAATTGTATTTTTTCATTTGAGATAAAACGACGTTTCTCCTTGTGGTGGCCGACTTCGGATTTCGAACCGGATTATACCGTGATGGCGCCTGCAGCATTCCCACAAGTAAACCTGCCTCCTGAATATTCAGCTGAGCAGGTGTTTTCCCAAAATAGGTCTGAGCTGCCGACTTAATTCCGTATGCATTACTGCTAAAATCGACCGTGTTCAGGTACATGGCGAGAATCTCTTCTTTCGTATACCTGCGTTCAAGTTCGATCGAAATAATCCACTCCTGAAATTTTTGTATGACTCTTTCAAATTTCGAATCGGGTCTTTCGTGAAAAAGTTTTTTCGCAAGCTGCTGTGTAATGGTACTGCCTCCACCCGCACTACCCGCATGAATAATAACCCTTGCCAGTCCGCGCAAATCAACTCCACT
The DNA here is from genome assembly GCA_964486655.1 of uncultured Flavobacteriales bacterium. Taxonomy (GTDB): domain Bacteria; phylum Bacteroidota; class Bacteroidia; order AKYH767-A; family 2013-40CM-41-45; genus JADKIH01. The sequence continues at coordinate 2,931 of CAZAON010000218.1, read as the reverse complement.
GTGATTTTCAAAACGAATATCTTCCGTCGCTTTGAGAGCATTTAACAAAACAGGAGAAAGCTCATAGTAATGAACATTGGTCCTGTTCTGGAAATAATATTTTCCGAGAATTACCTTATCAGACGAATAAATTTCTGATGCGAGGTTGCTTTTAGGATTTTCCAGTTCCTCGAATGAAGGCAATTCTTCACCGATATATCCTTTGGCAGCAAGGAATAATACAAATGCAAGTAGTACTACAGGAAGTGCTATTAAAAGCCAGAAAATCACTACGTATTTTCTAAAGCTCTGCGTCGCAGATTTTTTAGGCATGATTCAGTGGAATTCCCAGTCGATAAAAGTAATAAAACGCTATTTGTTTATCAGAAATTGAATAGCGCTTTACAAAATATTTATCAGCACAGTTTATAAACAAAAAAGCCTCCTTTTAGGAGGCTTTCGGTTATTTCATAAATGTATCATTCGAATCTATGATCCGGACGTTTTTAACGGGAAGCGGATAGGCAGAAACAATTTTGTCTTCACTCAGAATGTCTTCCGGCAATGATGATTTAAGAGAATTGCTGTAAGACATTGGAGACGGACTGTTATTGCGAAGGCTTTCGGCAAGAGGTGTAACTTCCGACTCGTCGGTAACTATTACAATCTGCATGTTTTTTGTTTGCCAGTACTTTTTAATAGCGCTATTCACACTTTCCACTGTCAGTTTAGAAAGTAATCCGTCTAATTCCGTAATCCAGTCAGTACGGTTGTAGAATCTCGAATCCATCAGATATCCTAATTTCTTCGACGGTGTTTCAATGTATAATTTCGAATAGCTTTTCAGGAAGTCGCGCGTACTTTCAAAAGCTTCTTTCGATAAACCATTTTTTATCAGTTCATCCATTTCACGAATAGCCATTCTGATTGCAAAATGTGCATGGCCGATTTTAATATCCGCAAGCTCTGGATACTGAGCCTTCAACCCTTTTGCAATCTGCACCGGGCGCAACCAGATACTGAAGTAGTTGTTCGATCTTGGAGTGCCTGCTACCGGAAGCATATTCGCTCCGCCGTTTTCATACCACTCAATATAAGTGTAGTCTCCGTAATTCATCGAACGTGCCTCACGAATTTTCTGATACAATCGTGAATAAGACTTTCTGTGTTCGCCTAACCAGCTATTCGCGACCATTAATGCAGCAAAGTCGTCATTCGCTCTTGTTACACTCATCGGGAATCCGGCAGAGATGGCCGATCCCAAAGCACCCTGCTTCGAAATAATGTCAACATTCAATCCTGATGGCATGGCCGGAGGAGTTATCTTAGGTAATGCCGGACCTGTAGAAGGCAATAATGCGAAATCGCTTTTTAGTTTAGCGACCATTGATGACGGATAATCTCCGCCGATTCCAATGAGTACATTATCGCTTCTGAAAAAATTCTTGAAATGATTCTTTACATCATCAAGTGTAATTGATGAAACCGAAGTAACCGTTCCTTCTTTCAAGTGGCTGTAAGATGTTCCGGCGAATAATACATTCTCCAGGTATTTCTTTCCGTATTCTTCGTCGGATGACTGGCGAATAATTTCTTCCACAAAATTCTTCTGATTGGAAAGTAGTCTGTCGAAATCATTTTTATCCATTGACGGATGAAGAAAAAGTTCCTTTACCACTTTTGTATAAAATTCATCCAGGTATTTTGTAGGGACCTCAAATGCAAACACGACTGATTCCTTGTCGACGAAGCTTGACATTCTTACAGACCATGGATATGTCAGTTCGCGGATTTGTGTTGAAGTCATAGACGATGTTCCGCCCTCAACAATCATATCAGCCGTTATATTAGTCAGTCCTTCTTTTCCGGCCGGATCCGAAACAGAGCCGTTACGGAACATGAGTCTGATAATCGCTTTACCCGATTTCGGAATATTCAGTTCAACCACTTCTCTTTCCGCCTTAACTTTATTTGCCGGAATCTGGGCGAAAGAAACTCCAGCAATTAATAACACTAACAGTGTAATATATGTCTTCTTCATTTTCTGGTTCTGATAGTAAATTAAAATTTAACTGAATCTTCGGATGAAATTGTTGCAATAGTTAAATGCTCTGATTTAAAATATTTGTTAGCCATTTCCATGATGTCATCGGTGGTAACATCATCGTACATGCCATAATATGCATTTATTGCTTCAGGATTTCCACTCACCCATGTAAAGAAGCTGAGTGATTGCGCGATTGCGGTAGGATTATCCAGTTGCATAATCATGCTGTTCTTGAAGTTCTCTTTTGTTTCACGTAAAAGTTTAAAATCTAATGGTTTTGTTTTAGCCTCGTTAATGACTCGATCAAATTCAGATTTGATATATTTAAAATCAGCGGCATCAACCAAAGAACCTTCTACTGAAAACAAATACGGATCTCTTGTTGTGTAAGAATCTGCGCCGAGCGAACGAAGTTTCTTTTCATCTATTACCAGTTTGTTATAAAGCTTTGAATTTTCGCCGAAGTATGCGGCACATAAAATGTCAAGTGCCGGAAAATCTTTTTCAGATGCACTATATGCAGGTCCTTTGAAATTCAATCCCAGATAAGGAGGGAAACCCGGCTTTTTAAGATTCGTGTAACGAGTTTCTTTTTGCTCAGGCTCCGGGGAAACAACAGACTCATACTTCCCTCTCTCCCAATCACCAAAATAGTCAACTGCGAGTTTATTTACTTTCTCAGGTGTTACATCACCTACTACTATGATGGTGCAATATTCGGGGCGATAAAAACGATTGAAAAATTCGCGTGAATAGTCATACTGATTCGGCATGTCTACAATGTCTTCAAAGAATCCCATCGTAGTATGTTTGTAGGTATGTTTGTCGAATGCGGTATTCTGAACCATCTCATTCAATTTCGTATGTGGGTTTGCGGCATTTTTTGTGTATTCACCTTTTACGGC
>CAZAON010000217.1:0-16821 GCA_964486655.1 uncultured Flavobacteriales bacterium | reverse complement strand
TGATCCGGGTTGCTAAAATTACAGGACTACACTTTGATCCAACTCAAAAATTGAAAGAAGCTCATCAAAATCCGCATCCCGAATCAGCGAATATCTGCGGACGCATTCAAATAAAAGTTTGCTGACGAAGCCCCTTGACTAGTTCTATAAGAAAGTGCCTCCTGAATGCAAGTATCTGCGCGAAAATTTTCCCGCAGATACTCGCAGATTTATTTTAGCGGGCTGTGATTTCTAAAATACCTCTCGCAGATTACCGCTGATCCGGGTTGCAAAATTGACAAGACCGTGCAATGATCTGACTCAAAAATAAAAAGAAGCTCTTCAAAATCCGCATCCCAAATCAGCGATTATCTGCGGACGCATTCAAATAAAAGTTAACTGACGAAATCCCTTGACTAATTCTATAAGAAAATGCTTCCTGAATCAGCGACTATCTGCGGTAAAATTTTTCACGCAGATTATCGCTGATCCGGTTTGCTAAAATGAAAGGACTACGTTCTGAACTATACCTTTCTCATTTGAAAATAAGAAAGAGTCCCCATTTTTTTTTGGGAGGAATAATTCGCTTCGCGGGTCTAATGAAATTTTTCGTAAACCTGAATATTATCGGGTCTTCAATCTTCAATAATTTACCTTCATTCCAAGGTTATACATTAAAAACGAAAAAATATCCGTTTGCTCATCGATCTGTTTGGCGACCGGTTTGCTTGAACCTAATGAGTTAAAGCTGGCATGTCCTGCATTCATATCAATCCGTATCATAACCGGATTAGTTCCTTTGTTTTTCTCCTGCAAAGTGGCGATGAATTTGAAAGAGTGTGCCGGAACAACACGATCGTCATGATCACCTGTTGTAACGAGGGTTGCGGGATACTTCACTTCTTTGATATTATGAAGTGGTGAATAGGAGAGAAGGTTCTTGAAATTTGGTTCATCTTCACTTGAACCATAATCGCCTTTCCAGGCCCAGCCGATTGTAAAAGTATGGTAGCGCAACATGTCCATTACGCCAACAGTTGGAAGCGCCACTTTAAACAGATCGGGCCTTTGAGTCATCACAGCTCCAACGAGCAATCCTCCGTTTGATCTGCCGCTGATAGCAATTTTAGATGGATTAGTATATTTTACTTTTATCAGATACTCGGCAGCCGCTATGTAATCATCAAATACATTCTGTTTCTTGAGTCCTGTCCCGGCCATATGCCAGTCTTCGCCGTATTCACCACCACCACGTAAACAAGGAACTACGAAAAGTCCGCCGTTTTCCAGAAAAACCATCCGCTCAATCTTGAATTGCGGAACCATCGGAATGTTGAAACCGCCATAACCAAACATGAGAGTCGGATTGTTGCCATCAAGTTTCATATCCTTCTTATGCACAAGGAACATCGGCACTTTAGTGCCGTCTTTACTGGTATAGAAAATTTGTTCTGTTACATAATTCCTGGCATCAAAGTCCATTTTCGGCTGAAAGTAAACCTCCTGCAGGGCGGACTGCATATTGTAATGATAAATGACAGATGGAGTAGTAAATGTTGTAAGTGCATAAAACAGATCCGGACTTTTCTTGCTGGCGGAAATCTGGTCAACAGTTCCGATCGATTCAAGCCTGATCTCCTTCTCGAATTTCCCGTCTTTCGCAAATATTTTCAGGACACTTGTGGCGTCTTTCATATAGAGGGCAACGAACTTATTATCCGCGACGGTAACTTCCTGCAAGACTTCTTTTCCGGCCGGAATTATATCAATCCATTTCGATTTCGGGTTGGAGGCATCCATCATGACAAGTTTGTAATTCGACGCACCCTTATTAGTAAGCACATAAATTTTGCTTCCGTCGTTGTCTATTACACTGAAGTCTTTATCAAAGCTATCAACAAGAGCAACGAAATTATTTGTACCCTCATTGAGACTGATCGCAAAAAGATTATTACCGGTTGATCCTTCAGTACCTGAAATAAAAAGGTAATCCTGGTCATCGGAAACACCGGCGGAATAATTTCTCAGAGGATGTTCTTTGTCATAGTAAACTAAAACATCCTGTTCCTGTTCGGTGCCTATTTTATGAAAATAGATTTTATGAAATTCGTTTTTACCCTTTAAGACACTCTTCTCATCAGGTTTGTCATAGCGGGAGTAATAAAATCCGTCATGAAACCATGCAATACCGGAAAACTTAACCCATTCTACTTTGTCTTTCAGATCATTTCCCAATGCATCCTTAACATAAATGTCCTGCCAGTCACTTCCGGCTTTTGCCAATGTGTATGCGATGTACTTGCCGTCATGTGAAGGAGTAACATTCGACATATTAGCGGTTCCTTCGGTCGAAATTTTATTCGGGTCAATAAATACTTCAGGCTTTGAATTAAAACCATCTTTCAGAATATTCAGAACAAACTGATTTTGCAGTCCGTCATTTGTATAAACCAGGTAATTATTTCCTGCCTTAAACGGAGAAGAAGATTTTGGAAAGTTCCAGAGTTTTGTAAGCCTTTCTCTGACACCTTTTCTGAACGGAATCTTGGACAGGTAATCGTCAGTTACTTTATTCTGTTCCAAAACCCATTCCTTGGTTTCAGTTGAATTGTCATCTTCCAGCCACCTGTAGGGGTCTGCTACTTCCTTTCCGAAATAGGTATCTTTTTGACTGGTTTTTTTTGTCACCGGGTATTTATAATTCTGTGCATTTATGCCCTGAATCATAACCGATGTAATCATCAGCACGGACAATAATCTCATAGTTTTTTTGGGTTTGCTTTTGGGTAAGATAATGTAAATTAGGCTGTTAAAGTACATTTTTTAATCTTTCAATAAACCGCTAATTATCAGCTACTTATTAAAATTACATTCTGTATTTGTTCATATCAAATTTCATTCACATTCGAAAAAATATTGTTCACCTATGATTAGCTGTTATTTGCAAAATGAGTAAATCGGGTAAAGATTATGCCTGTACTTTTAGTGCTCAATTCGTTCTCAAAAATTTGATGCAGGTATCTTCCCTGTTGTGTCGGATCCCTCAAACTCCGTAAAATGGAAGATCTTTTTGGCAGCGGCCGTTGATCAGGTTCTTGTTTCCCACTTGATTTTTTCAACGGCCGTTGCATAAAACCTGCATTAGTTAATTCCTGTTTTGTTTAGGTGATAATAGATTAACGCTGCAGTCTTGGTTTTCTGCAGCGTTTTTTTGTCGTGTAAATTCTTTCGTTGGCGGGATCATTATACTGACTGCCGATATTTTTTTGACTAAAAATCGCTTTGATTGTTCATTTGTAAAAAACAATCCTGCATGGATCCAAATTACTTATACTACTTCAGTTTTTTTCCGAAAGATGAGCAGCAAAGATTGCTGTTAGACGATTTCAGGAGGCTCAGGGCTATTTTTGGAATACCTCATCGGATTACTTACATACGATCAGTAATCAAAACGCGCCGGTACACACGTACAGTTTATCCTCCGGGCTGGAAATTCAGGTAAGCGATTAACTTTATTTGTTCACTCGTAAATGGAATAACTAATTCAGTTTACTGATAGTTATTCATAAATAGGTTTTGTTGTATTAGAGTAAAAACAAGCCCTCTTAGATTTCTCTAAGAGGGCTGAACACACCATAAAAAGCCAAACGCACTATCTTAATACACAATACTGACGTGACCGACCCATTCGGAATTTTTTCCGTCAACACCTGTACCTACAATTTTATATACATAAGTATCTGCAGGGCATTTTCTTCCCTGGTAAATACCGTCCCATGATCCGTCAAGACCTTCCCATGACGTAAGCATTTTTCCCCATCTGTCGAATATCCATACAGAAATGTCCTTCATATTTGTATGGTACGGACGGAAGTCATCATTTCTTCCATCATCATTCGGAGTAAAGCTGTTAGCCACGAATAATGTTGAATGTAGTTTGACATCTATTAAACGGAACATGGTATCCCTGCATCCGTAGTTATTTACCGTAATCAGCATCGCTGAATAAGTTCCTGTATCTGCAAAGGCGTGAGACGGATTTAAATCTGTGCTTCCCGTACCATCACCGAAATTCCATTGATAGAATTGGTAACCCATCGACTGATTCGTAAACTGAACAATTGGCATTTCTATGTCAACTTCAGTTTGAGAGATGGAGAAATCCGCAATTGGATCGGGATAAACACGAATTGCATTTGTCTGCGTAAATGAAGCGGTACATCCCTGATCCGATACCGCATGCAATGAAACATTGTATGTGCCGGGACTTGTATAGGTATGGAAACCACCCGGATCGTTTGATACTTCACCATCACCGAAATTCCACAAGTATCCCGATACGTTACCAGACGATATTGATACAGTCTGATTAAATCCGACCAGCAATGGGCCGCAACCCTGACCCGATGCATTAAAGGAAACTGTAGGCTTAGGATTTACCGTCACCGACTGAACCGAAGATGCGCTGCATCCGTTATTTGTGATTGCCGTGAGCACCGTATTAAACGTTCCGGCCGAAACATAAGTGTGATTTGGATTTGCCTGGCTCGATGAATTGCTGTCACCGAAGTTCCAGGTATATACACTGATCGAACCTGTTGGTACAGTCGTCTGATTTACGAATTGCGTAGGCGAATTCTGACATACGGTAGTCGACGCGAATGCCACATTCGGTTTCGGATAAACAGATACCTGGGCTGAGGCCAGTCCGTCGCATCCCTGCGGCGACGTTGCCGTCAGGACAATATTATAAGTTCCCGGCTGATTGAATATGTGATTATACGAAGGTGAATTTGAAAGTATAGCGCTTCCATTAGACCATGAATAAGTCATTCCATTTCCCATATTGCTGCTAGCCGTCATTGTAACAGGCATTCCTGCACATGCATTGTTGATGTTAACAGAAACAGTCGGGTGAGGGAATACCGCAACAGAATCAGCGAAGTTTCCTAGACATCCCAGCGAAGACAATGTTATAAGCTGCACATTGAAATGCCCTGTGTCATGATAGGTATGCGTAGGCTGATTCTCCGAAGAAGAATTTCCATCGCCGAAGGTCCACATGGAAGATACTATATGACCATCACTTGAAGTCGACTGGTTTACGAAAGTAAGTGGTGCGGCATCGCATACATCCGGAGCCGAGAATCTCGCAATCGGTTTTCTGTACACTCGAGTCGTATCCGTATAGTGATTTGTACAACCATGTATACTCGTTACTTCCAGATTCACTGTATATAATCCGTAGGTTGAATAAGCATGTAACGGATTGTCATCCTGCGAAGACTGAAAATCTCCGAATGACCAGTCGCTCGAAATCTGTGTTCCGTCCGATATATCCGACAGATTCAAAAACTGTGTGCTCGATCCCTCGCAGGCTGTCGCGGTGATAAATGATGCCGACGGATTCGGGAATATATTTGTAACGTTTGTAAGAGAAGATACGCATCCCCAGTTCGAAGTAAGTGTCAAGGTAACACCATAAGCGCCCGGCGCGGAGAAGAAGTGGTAAGGTGAAATGTTGGATGATGTTCCTCCATCACCGAAATCCCATGATCTGCCCGTAATACTTCCGGCAGCGATTGAAGAGTAGTCGGCGAAATAATTTGTTCCGCCTTCACAGATATCTGCCGTTGTAAATGCAGGAACCGGTGACGGATTTACTGTTACGGGTTTTGTTATCGTATCAGAACATCCTAATGATGTCGTGGCTATAAGCGAAACAGAATAAGAACCCGTTGTCGTATAAGTATGTGTTGGATTACTTAATGCTGAAGTTCCGTTATCACCAAAGTCCCACTGGTAAGATTGAATGATTCCGCTGTTAACTGATGAATAATTTCCGAATGAAGCCGGACTACCGTCGCATATCGTTGGAAAATTAAAGTTAGCTATCGGCAGCGGATGTATAGTCACCGGAGCATTCATTGTACCGATACAACCATTCGCATCAGTTACCGATAATGTAACATTGAATATTCCGGATGAAGCATATGAATAGGATGGAGACGCAACAGCAGACGTAGTTCCGTTTCCGAAGTTCCATGAATAGCCTGTAATTGCGGCACCGGTTGAGGTGGAATTATTCGCAAGACTGATAACCGATCCTTCGCAGCCGTTCATTGTCGTAAAGGACGCAGCAGGTATTTCCAGTATGGTAACGGTTGTGTTTGCAGTATCCCTGCAGCCATGATCACTCGTTACAACGAGGGTAACATTTTTAACCCCTGCTGAATTGTACAGATGAGAAGGTGATGGCTGATATGAACTGCTTCCGTCTCCGAAACTCCAGTTAAATCCGTTCACCAATCCGCTCGCAATCGTAGTATTCGAAGTAAATTGTGCCGATACATTCTGACAAGTAGTTGCTGCCGCGATTGTGACTGCGGGAACAGGATGAATGTTAATTGTTTTTGTAACCGAATCAACGCAACCATTCGCTGTTGTAGCTATCAGTGTTATCTGGTAACTTCCCGTTGAAGCATAGGAATGTGTTACGACCGAAGTGTTGTCAGTTGTTCCGTCTCCGAATTTCCATTCAACAGATTGAATTGAACTTCCGTTTACGGTCGATAAATCCGTAAATATGATCGGACTTCCGGAGCAGGCATTCGAAGGAGTAAAATTCGGTACCGGCCTCGGATTCACTTTTACAATATTCGGCATGGTTGAAGAGCAACCGTTCGCATCCGTAATCGTAACATTATAGGTCCCGGCTGTCCAAGCAGTTATACTCGCTGATGTTGCTCCGTTAGACCAGAGGAATGCGCATCCAGGATGATTCGTATTTAGTACTGCCGGTTGTCCGTCGCATATCAGAAAATTCTGAACTGAGACAGAAGGCAAACTACCGACTGTCAAAACTGCACTCGCCGTTGATTGACAACCTGAAGGCGAAGTAACAACAACCGAATAAGTACCCTGACTTGAAACAGTAATTGTTCTTGCCGTTGAACCGTTTGACCAATTATAAGTGCTACCCGGATTTCCTGCATCGAATGTCGCTGTGTTTCCCTGACAAATGAATTTATCGGAAAGACTTACCGCCGGATTTGGATTCACGGTAACCTGCATTATGTCTGATGCAGTACATCCTGCAGCATTGGTTCCGGTTACAGTATATGTTGATGTTGATGCGGGTGAAACCGTAATTGATGAGTTGGTTGAACCACCCGGACTCCATACATAGCTTACAGCGCCACTGGCATTTAATGTTGCGGTTGATCCGACACAAATATTTACATCTGTTCCTGCAGTAGTGGCCGGCAATGAATTTACGTTCACAACCACCACGTCAGTATTTGAACATCCGTTTGCATTGGTTCCTGTTACCGTATAGTTGGTAGTAGTAGCCGGATTTACGTTTATTGAAGGAGTTGTTTGACCACCCGGTGACCAGGAATAAAGATTGGCTCCGCTTGCCGTCAGTGTCGTTGTTCCTCCCTGACAAATAGTTGTATTTACGCCAGCCGATACTACCGGAAGCGGGTTAATTGATACTACTACATTGTCCGTTGAAGAACATCCGCTGGAATTGGTAACAGTAACCGTATATGTAGTTGTTGCTGATGGTGAAACTGAAATAGTCGCAGTTGTTTGTCCGCCCGGTGACCAAACATATGATTGACCTCCCGAAGCGACCAGCGATACAGTTCCTCCGAGACACGTATATCTGTCAGAACCCGCATTCGCTGATGGAGGAGGAACAACATTTACATTATTAATGACCGTATCCAAACAGCCATTTGAATTAGCTGTTATTAATCGAACCTGGTAAATTCCGGCAGTTGTAAAAGTATGTGCCGGATTTTGTGATGTTGAAGTTCCGCCATCACCGAAATTCCAGCTCCAGGAAACCGGCGAACCGGTTGTCTGATCTGTAAACGAGATTGGTGAATTAACACAGACAGAATTCCATGTAAATGCAGAGTTCGTTGTCGGACTTACAACAACAGTTTGATTTACCGTGTCGGTACATCCTGCTGAATTGGTTACAATAAGTCTGACATTATAAGTTCCTGCACTTGAATAAAGATGTTGCGGATTTGTTGAAGTTGAAATTCCTCCGTCACCAAACCACCAGCCTCTTGAACTGATTGTTCCCGTTGAAGCTGTTGAATGATCTGTAAATGATACAGGAACATTCGCACATAAAACTGACGGCACACTAAATGAAGCCACCGGCGGAGTAGGAGCGATTACCACTGCGGTATCCGATGAAATACAACTTCCGTCTGTAGCCGTTACCCAATAGGTCCCGTCGCTGACATTAATAGCGGCCGTCGTTGCGCCGTTATTCCATTGATAGGTTATTGGTCCGGATGCTCCCGAAATTGAAGTATTCAAAGTAGCCAAGCCGGAGCAGGGCACTGTTTGATCCGGTCCCGCAATTACTACCAGTCCGCTGACTGTAATATTATATGAGAACGTCTGACTGCCAAAATAAGGACAAGCATCATCATGAACAGAGACCGTAAATGAATGCATTCTGCCCGCATCTGCGGCAGTCGGTGTCCAGCAAAATCGACTGGATGGATGCAGACCACCTGTACTATTAAATGTAGCCGCGGGAATTCCGCCATTCCAGCTTACGGTTAGCTGCTGACCTGCATCAGGATCGTTCGAAAAAATATCGAAACAAATTGGCTGGTTTACACAGGCCGATAAACTGAAATTGGATGTACCGTCTATTCCGGTAACACTTGGAATGTTGTTTGAACAATTCATCACCGTAAGCTGAAGATCACGTTCAACGGAACCGATCAATACGCCGTTCCTGTATTCTTTTACAAGAACCGCGGTTACGGTAACTTCTATGTTTTGTGGTGTTAAGCAAATATCACCTGTCGTTGAATTGAATGATGTTGCAGGTACTGAATTTAAAGGATTTGATGCCGAATATCCGCCAACGTAACTAACAGAAGTTGTAGCTGTCTGTCTCGGTGATATTAACTGGTAAACGAGTGAATCACCGTCTGCATCATAAGCCCCGTGATTGAAACAAAATTGCTGTCCGATACAAAGAAATGGTACAGGTTTGTTTGAGAATGTTGGCGATGAGTTACACGGAGTAACCAGGTTATTCAGTGTTGATGAAATGTAAAATGTGTTTGAGCCCGGACTGTTAATTGTCGTAATAGCGGCATTTCTGCAACATAAAGAATAACCGAAAATCCAGTCGCTGCATTGTGCAGGTAAAGTTACTACACCTGTATATATCCATTCCTGAATTCCGGTAAAACTACCACCACCGCAGGTTGTAACTGCACTTGAACAGGCAGGTGTAACTTCCTGACCGGTTCCAGGCAATTTTGTAAGAGTTACCCCTAGACTTTGTGAACATGAAGAGGAGTTAATGGTAACATATGGATTTGACGGTGCCGGACTACCAATGCAATCACGGTAAAAAGCCAGTGTGATTCTGTAGGTATTTCCCCCCAGACACTCATATGTCATATCCGCACCCATCGAGTGACTTGCATATGTTGATCCGCTATATAAGAGAGGGATCAACAGAAATACAGCAATTTTCAATAAGTGTATAATTAATCGCATTCTGCCTTTTTTAATACTTCCAATCAACCTTGCTTCCATAACCTTCTGTATTATTTAACATGGATAAAACTATCACTTGAGAAGGGGTAGGGGTTGTCATTTATCAGTTACAATGTCATTCTGTAAGATTCAGATGAATTGAATGATAACTTCATAAAAACAGCATAGTCATAAATGGGAAAAACAACAAATAAATGCCTTGTTCAATATTTTTTCTTAAATCGGCATTGTAAGATTGTATGAATTAGTCGCAACAATTACATTCAAAAATTGAAAAACCGAATTCAAACACGATTCCGGTTACAGAAAAAAGCAATTATTGCAGAAATATTATAACTTACTGCCTTGTCTCTACGAACAAGGGATAATTAACTCTTATTTATATGTGTGGTATTTACGGTTTACTTGGAGACATTACTGAAACCAAATCTCCTGCTGAAATTTTTTCAGCTTTTCAGAAACTGAGAGGCAGGGGTCCCGACAGGAGCCTGGTCGTTTTTAATCCAAAGTGTTTTCTCGGTTTTCATCGACTTGCAATCATGGGATTGGATATTGACGGTGATCAGCCATTCCATTTAATCGATGGAAGTCATACGCATTACCTGATTTGCAATGGGGAAGTCTATAACTTCAGAGAACTTATTGATAAGTATAAACTGAATGTGAGTAAAACGGGATCAGATTGCGCAGTCATTTTGCCATTGCTGAAATTATTCTCATACGATTTCAACAGACTGAATAAAGAGCTGATTGGTGAATATAGTTTTGCAGTAATAACATTCGAGGACAATAAGCTGAGTTATGCACATTTCTGTACTGACCCCCTGAGTGTTCGTCCGCTCTTTTATGCAATCTCCGATGACTTAAAAAGTCTGGGGTTCGGAAGTCTGCTTGGAGGCCTGTCCGGACTTTTCGAAAATGTGAAAAGGTTTGAACAAAAAACAATTCTTAAATGGGTACCCGGTGAAAAACCGGTCTTCGAAAAATATTGGGAAAACGTCAGGAGACCTTCTGATGGTTATACAGCACGTCCCGAAAGGAGTGATTACGAAAAAGTAGTCAGAGTAGTTGAAGATGCCGTTAGACGCAGGCTGATATCAGACAGGCCTGTCGGATGTTTGTTATCTGGCGGACTTGATTCCAGTCTGGTATGTGCGATTGCGGCAAAGAAGCTGGCAGAAGATTATCCGGGAAAAACTCTGACCACTTTCAGTATTGGAATGAAAGAAGGAACAGATATCTTCTTTGCAAAAAAGGTAGCGGAGCATGTAAACAAAATGTACGGTAATATTAAACATGATATCATCTATTTCACTCCCGAAGAAGGACTTGCTGCCATCGACGATGTAATTCGCTCGACAGAAACTTACGATATCACTACCATCAGGGCAAGTGTGGGACAATATCTGCTTGGTAAGTATATCAGTACAAAAACGGATATTAAAGTTGTGTTAAACGGTGATGGAGCAGACGAGGAGCAAATGGGTTACCTGTACTTTTTCTCGAATCCGGATCCCGATTCGGCCCGCGACGAGCATTACAGGCTACTGGACGAGATACACTTATTTGACGGCTTACGGGTTGACCGGGCAATTTCCTGTCACGGACTAGAAGCCAGAGTTCCATTTCTTGACAGGGAAGTTGTAGATTATTTCCGTTCCATTCCGACATCCTGGAAGCTTCCGAATTCTGAGTTTCTTGAAAAATACTATATACGAAAGGCATTTACCGAAATTTATGCATCATCACCCATACTGCCCGAAGAAGTGATGTGGCGAAAGAAAGAAGCCTTTTCTGATGGTGTTTCCGGTAAAGAGAAATCCTGGTTTCAATGGGTTCAGGAATACCTGAATGCTAAAGTCAGTGATACGGAATTTGAAAAGAACAAAAGTAGTCTGCATCCTGCCATTGTTCCGCCAACGAAGGAAGCCTATTATTATATGCTTAAATTTAAAGAGCACTTCGGAAATTCATGGAATGTCATACCTCATTACTGGTTACCTAAATGGTCAGGAAACATACAGGAACCATCCGCACGCGTATTGAAAGTTTATAACAAATAGGCCTTAAGAACTGGTATTTTTTAAATTACTAAGTGGTAATTCATATTTAGGTAAATGTATATTTGCAGCCAAATAATTCCTGGTTGTGACCGATATTATAGCATCTGTTTTCATAAATATATTTTCCCCCGAAGGCCTTATTAGCCTCATTACTCTGGTTTTTCTGGAAATTATTTTAGGAATTGATAATATCATTTTTATCGCCATTATCTGCAGTTATCTTCCTAAAAAGGATCAGCAGCGGGCCAGGACTATAGGTTTAATGCTGGCCCTGGTTTTCCGTATTATTCTTTTGCTTGGAATTTCATACCTGGTCCACCTGGTAAATCCACTCTTTTATATTGATAGATTCGGAGTGAGCGGCAGAGACATGATATTATTTGCCGGAGGCGCATTCCTTCTTTATAAAACCATCCTGGAAATTATACAGAAATTAAAAGGGGATGAGCATGAAGGACCACAGAAGGAACAGAAAAAACTAAGTACAACACAGGCAATTCTTCAGATTACTTTTATTGACATAATATTTTCTTTTGATTCCATATTAACCGCGGTCGGACTCAGCCGTGATCTGCCCGTAATGATTACCGCAGTCGTGGTTTCCATGTTCGTCATGTTGTTGTTTGCACCATATGTAAGCGATTTTATTAACAAGTATCCTACTTTGAAAATGCTTGCACTCGTATTTTTAGTTTCAATCGGCGTATTGCTTGTCCTTGAATCTTTGCATATTCACATAGAAAAAAATTACGTGTATTTCGGTATGGGATTTTCGCTTGTTGTCGAGCTACTAAACATACGTCTGCGAAAAGTCAGGCATCAGTCAAAATAACTTTTCGTACAAATTTTCTGATTGTTAAAACACCCTAATTTTTTGGCAGTTGTTGCAGAAGTGCCTCCAATATCGTAGCTTGTGCGTATGATTAAAGGCAAATCCCCATTTCCTTTCCAAACTATTTGTCTCGCTGTATCTTTCTCTCCCGGACTTCCCATATTAATTGAGGAAACCAGGAGACTGTGCGAGTTGCATTCGGCAACAGCTATTTTTATACACGTCGGAAAAAAGACCAGTGAGAAACAAAGAGAATTAGCAAATATGCTTATTGCATGTGGCTTTAACGATAATAACTCCAGGTTATACTGGGAACCAGCCGATACGGTAAATTCAATTTTACGAATTTGTAAACACGAAGTAGTCGACCTGTTGATTGCAGGCGCATCTGATAAAAGTGAATTTAAGATGCCGGTAGGTGCAACCGCTACCAATCTGGCTACAAAAGCAAAATGCTCTGTCCTCATTTATACCGGTAAATCATTAAACGGATTTCGCAAACTGGTTATCAATGGAAACGAACACAGGAAAACCGATCTGACTATTCGTACGGCGATATATTTCGCCGATAAAGAAAATGCGGAATCAATTAGGGTCGTTGACGAAGTTGAATCCGATTACATGAACTCAGGGGGATATTCCGATTCACCCGACACTCAGTTCACCGGCGAACCAATCATGCAAAAGTCAGTTGTGAAGCTACAAAACGTTTCTCTGTCAAATGAAAATTGCAAGACAGTATCAGAATATGCTTTCAGGGAAAATGCCGATCTTTTAATCACTTACTCTTCAGATCATCATTTGCTTATTTTTGATCGTATCAGTTCGGGTAACGGAATTGAATCGTTACTAAAAGATACGCCTTGCAGTTTACTAATCGTTCATTCCCGTTTACGCGATTAACCTATGCGAATTTATCTTATTGGTTACATGGGAAGCGGTAAGTCAAAGATTGCCGAATCTCTTTCCAAAGTATTAAAGTACAGTGTCGCAGATACTGACAAAATGGTTGAAGAACGCATCGGATCAACCATAGATAATATTTTTCGAACAGAAGGGCAGGAGTACTTCAGGGATGTTGAAAAAGATGTTCTGAGGCAGACCGAACGGTTTGATAATATTGTGATATCAACAGGAGGCGGAACACCATGTTATTATGATAATATGAGTTGGATGAAGATGCACGGACTTACGGTATATCTCGAAGCAAATCCCGGACTTTTATTTCACCGGCTGGCTACCAATAAAGCAAACAGGCCTTTAATTTCTAATCTGGATGATGTGGAATTAATGGAACAGATTAACGGTCATCTGGCAATTCGTATTCCCGTATACAGAAAAGCTGATCTCATCGTACCCGCTGCCGATCTTGATGCCAAAGAACTTGCGGCAAAAATAAAATCGTTTAAGAAAAGCAAATAGTTTTAAGCCTCAATCTTCTCCCGATAGCTTTCGGGACTTCAATCTTCATTAACTCAACCACGCAATCGTTTTGCCACCATCAAATTCAACCGATATATGTTCCTGGTGAGTGGTGGATAATGATAGTCCGCTAAAGTCAGCCGAAACAGGGAACCTCTTATGATTCCGGTTTATTAAAACAACAGTCCGTATTTTCTTGATATCAGATTCCAAAAATGGCTTTAACGCATACATCATTGTTTTCCCCGAATTCAATACATCATCAATAAGTATAACCGATTTACCGGATAATAAATCCTGCTTAACAGACAAAGTAATTTCCTTGTCCGATTGTCCATGCTTGTCCACATGGACCTCGGCCAGAATAATATTCAGCGGTGAAATTTTTCTTAATAGCTCAGCAATTTTTTCGGCCACGATAAATCCGTTTTTCATTATTCCTGCAAGTACAATTGAACTTTCGGAAATATTGTCTTCGTATATCTGCCAGGCGAGACGGTTCAGGCGTTGACTGATTTGCTTATCATCCAGTAAAAGTGTTCGCTGTTCCATGTTAATTGATTATTCTTCCTCCTTTATAAAAGTATTTTTCATAGTAAGGATCTTCCAGATGACTTACAATTACGCCTTTCTGTAAACTTGCATGAACAAAGCGATTCTGTCCGAGATAAATTCCGACATGAGAGATTCTCTTCTTCTTTATCTTGAAAAATACCAGATCGCCTTCACGTAAATCAGATTTCTTTAGTGGAGTGACTGTCCGGAAAATATCACTTGCACTTCCCGTTAATACTTTGTCATAACAGGTATTAAACACATTGCAAACAAGACCCGAACAGTCGATTCCCCTTTTAGTATTCCCGCTGTACTTATACGGAACTCCCATCCATTCGGCGACCGTCATAAAGAGCCTCGGATTATTTATATAATTGATCGTATATCCTAAACGGTTAGAATAAACAAAACACCATTCCAGTTGCTGCTGTTCCCTGTCGACAGCCTCAACTTTGCGTGACTCCTTTCCACCCGTGGCAAATGATGTAAAGGGCAAAAGCATAAGTATTAATAAGAAACGAAAAACTGATCTTTTCATTCTACTTTCTGACTAACAGTACTACATTTTCGACATGTGAGGTATGAGGAAACATATCGACAGGTTGAATTTTCTCTATACGATAATCCGCATCCATTAGGTTCAGGTCACGAGCCTGGGTTTGAGGATTGCAACTTACATAAATTACTTTTTCAGGAGCCGCAAGCAGAATCGATTTAACAACATCCTCATGCATGCCTGCCCTGGGCGGATCCGTAATAATAACGTCAGGCTTACCGTAATTATTTATAAATTCACTATTCAGCGTATTTTTAATATCACTGGTGAAAAAAGTGACATTTTCAATTTTGTTTTCCATTGCATTTGTTCTTGCATCCAGAATGGCATCTTCAATATAATCGATGCCATATACGTGACTGGAATTGCGCGAAATAAACGATGCAATTGTTCCTGTTCCTGTATAAAGATCGTATACTATTTCCTTTCCGGTAAGTGATGCAAAATCCCTGGCAATCTTATATAATTCATAAGCCTGATATGAATTTGTCTGATAAAAGCTTTTTGCACTTATGCGAAATTGCAGTCCCTCCATCTCCTCCAAAATAAAATTTCGACCCGAATACAAATGAACTTCGAGATCAAATATGGTGTCGTTTCTCTTTGGATTTATGACATATTGAAGCGAGGTGATAAACGGAAACTTCTCTTTTAAAAAACTCAATAATTTTTCACATTTACTTTTTTCATATTCATGGAAAACAAGAATTACCATCCATTCTCCGGTACTTGTTGAACGAATGATGAGGTTTCTCATTTCACCTTGCTGCTCCTTAAGATCGAAAAAACTAAAATTATTATCCAGACAAAAGTTCTTTATTCCCAGACGAATATCATTGTTTACTTCATCCATCAGGTAACAGGTATCAATGTCAAGGATTTTATCAAAGCGAAGAGGAACATGGAAACCAAGTGCAGGAACATTGTCATTCGATGAATTCATTTCGTCACGGGTTAACCATCTGCGATTGGAAAATGTAAACTCCAGTTTATTCCTGTAATGTTTGACGGATTTTGAACCCAGGATGGGATTGATTTGAGGGAATTCCAGCTTTCCAATTCGCTCAAATGCCTCCAAAACCTGTTGCTCCTTAAACTCCAGCTGATGTCTGTAGGAAAGATGTTGC
Source organism: uncultured Flavobacteriales bacterium (assembly GCA_964486655.1). GTDB lineage: Bacteria > Bacteroidota > Bacteroidia > AKYH767-A > 2013-40CM-41-45 > JADKIH01. The sequence goes on along the minus strand of CAZAON010000217.1, from coordinate 732 downwards.
CATTTACAACCACCGCAGGTTCCAAAATGTTTACAAAAGGGTTCTGTGCGGCTCGCTGACGGCTTTAACAGCTTTATTGCCCTACCTTCGGCATAATTCTTCTTTCTCCTGTAAATTAGAACATCGACGACATCACCCGGAACGGCATCTTCCACAAAGACAACGAAATTCTCAATCCGCGCAACCGATTTACCTTCATTACTGAAGCCTGTTAACTCTACATTTTCCAGGACACTACCTTTTTCAAACATTCGGATGCGAAAATACCTCAATAATCTGAAGGACAATGTCTCAATTGCCCGATTTTAATGCTATTGTTCACAGTCGTCTGCAATTCATTTCGTATTTTAGCAGTATGAAGATTATGACTGAAAAATCGCTATCAGAGCATGCAATTGCCCTTGAAAATCAATACGGTGCGCATAATTACCATCCGCTACCCGTAGTTCTGGAACGAGGAGAAGGCGTTTATGTATGGGATGTTGAAGGCAAACGTTATTTCGACTTTCTTTCTGCCTATTCAGCACTTAATCAGGGTCATAATCATCCTAAAATTGTTAGCTCTCTCATCGAACAGGTTAAAAAGCTATCTCTTACTTCAAGGGCCTTTTATAACAATTGCCTGGGCGAATATGAACAGTACATAACCGGACTTTTTGGATACGATAAGGTTTTGCCAATGAATACAGGGGCCGAAGGGGTGGAGACGGCTTTAAAACTGGCCCGTCGTTA
>CAZAON010000216.1:0-22110 GCA_964486655.1 uncultured Flavobacteriales bacterium | reverse complement strand
CATATCAAAGTAGTCTCCCATTTTATCCTGGTTCGGATAACCTTCATGCGGGTTGAATGACTGTGATAATTTTTCATTTGGCGACCATGTATTGCCCTGGTCGTATGAATACGAGTAATAAAGTGCCGAACTGTCGCTGGTGATATTATCACGCGTATCTAACCAGACGACATCAATTCTTCCATTTGGAGCAACGGACAAGGTCGTAAACCATTGTTGTCCCCATGTTCCTGCATCATCATTTATTTTTATAGGGGCACTCCATGTTTGCCCGCCATCCGTGCTTCCAGAAAACATTACATCAGCCCGGTCAACTGTACTAAGTCGTTGCAACGATGCCGCTATGTAAATATTATTTTGCGGAAGCTGACTGTGGTCTGCCGCAATGTTAAGTTGGCCGATAAGTCCGGCCGGATTTACAGTCGCATTTGAATTATATCTACCATCCAGACTTACTGTCACCGGCGTCCACAATAATGCAGATCCCGTCACTGTCGGATTGACACATTTCGCAACGACAACACTATCAGGGTAAACGCCTGTACGCATTGCTCCTATATAAAGTGCTCCTGCATCATCAATATCCATTGTTCCGTATTTAGGATCGCCTGCTACAAACTCACATGTGTCGAAACTCAATCCGCCATTAGTTGATCTTGTGAAGTCATTCCAATAACAGGAACTGTATTCAGATGACCAGAAAGAATAAATATTATTGTTACCCACACCTGATTTATCAATTACCATCCATTGTTTATCACCTCCTTTGGCCGGTGTTCCATTGTCCCAGGATAGTCCGCCATTCGTACTTTTAAAAACATCGCAGAAGAAATTATCTATACTATCTTTACTAAGGCTGTTGTAATAAAAATTGCCGGCAGAATCGCAGTCCAGGACAGGATCGGATCTGAAAATTCCATATTGAATTACATCACCGGCTGCCCACGTTTGTCCGCTATCAGTAGAAAATGAAAATCCGGCCTGACGAAAATTGCTTAATATATAATCAAACTGCCTCCAGCCAATTACAATATTGCCTGGGTTTAACGGATTAATTGCAATGCTCGGTTCGTTAGCCGCATCGAGTGTTATATTATTCCCGGCTCCATCAACATTTACCTGTGTTGTGAAAATAGTTGATGCCGTATTCGAAGTTCTGATTCGTTCCCTGATCGCAGGTTTAACACTTTTAGATTCACTTGACCGTGGCAAATAGGGGTCGCTAATAACTTCATGATGAAAATCATGATTTGGATTTGTATCGCGATTTTCCTGCGAATAGCAGTAAATGTTTAAAAATAAAAAAAGGAATAAAATTGAATATTTCATTTTGCTGTTTTGAATGAATTAGAATCAGAAAGATAATGTTTTTCCCGAATCTGCACTTCATTGATTTGTAAAAACACTACAGACTTATTTTTAGGAGGATTAAGGTTGTAATTCAATAAAGCGGAATTATCTTGCTGTAAAGTTTGCACATTTGATAGTTTTTCATTTACATTTAGGCATTCAAACAAAAGCGATTTTGAATTGCCTGAAAAAGTATTTCTTTTTATTTCTGATTTCATCAGTCACCTGTTTTAATGCCTATTCGGAAGAAGCTGCATTAACGGATAGTAGCAATGGGGAATTCGATATAAAGCAATCGAGTTTAATATTACCTCAACCTCTGCCTGCAGGTAAATATTATCATGGCTTGGCTATTTTTTATGTGGTTCCTCCTGTCGACTGGACACTTGATATGGTTAAAGCGCCAATGGTTAATTATACCGGAAAGTATACACTGCCTAAAGGTTTTAATATACAGGGAAATGTCGCTTCGCTGATCGTTTCGTCGCGTTTCAATGCCGGACCATTCTGGAATTATGCAAAGGATAATTTTTCGGCCGGAGTAGGTTATCAGGTAGCTTTCAATCTTGGTTTCCTAAGCCAGTTTGGGTTTAATACAGTATTTACCGGCTGGGAACAACAGCCTTCACTTACCTTCGGATATAGTTTCGGAACAACTGCTGTTGCAGTACGGGGTGATTTATATTATACGACGGCATTGAATCTTAGCGAAGGCGGACACACGGTAAATTTTAATGAATCATTCCTAAATGGCTGGAGTGTTACTACAACTTATGAGCAAAGAGTGCACAGGGACAGAATAATGTCACTTGGGCTGAAAATAAATTATTTGCGTTATCACGTTCTTGCCTGGCCCGCACTGCCGGTAAACAGTTACAAATATATTGTTCCTGAATTTCAGGTCGGGATTAATTTCTAAAAATGTGCAGTATGAAAAAGCTGAATACTTACTTCCTGTTATTTATACTGATGTTCTTCAGTTGCTCCAAAAGTGAAATTACTTTGCCGGAAGAAGATGATTATAATCTGATAAATACAACACCAATTGCGGATTCCACCATGAATATTATGGAGGGGATTTACAAACTAGCCGGTGGTCAGGGCGGACTTGGTTCTGAATTCGTTTGTAAGACTTCAAGAAACAGAGTTACTTTCTTTAGTAACAGCAACGGAATATTTTTCATTTTAAAATTCGGATATAAATCAGCCGATGGCAGCATTCAGTTTTCCGGCTTCTGGAGATATTCTGAAACCGCTGATCAGGGTAAGATACATTTGTCGATGACAGCGGCCGATGGAGCATCTCAACTTCTGTCCGGAAATTTGTCAGCGTTCAAAATAACCGGTGATTTCGACGGCAAAGATGTTTCATTTCAATTCAGCAGAGAGTTTTCTGATTTTACAAAGAATAATGAATTCATGATTTTTGGTCACCATGGTGTGCAAACAACTTCAAATCCTCCATATGCCGAGAATTCATTAAACGGTGTTTTATTTGACGAAGGGTATGGGGTAAACGGATTGGAGTATGATGTCAGAATGACTAAGGACAATGTTCCAATCTGTATTCATGATCCTACAATTAATACAAGGCTTACACAAAAAGGTCCTCTCTCAGGTTCATGGGATCAATACCCTTATCTATTTCTTCATTCGTATATCAGGTTAATTGACGGACAGGAATTGCCTTCGGTAGAAAAAGTACTTGAATATTTTGTCGACTCAACCACTTTAAAGTATATCTGGCTCGACATTAAAGGGAATACGGATATCTTCAAATACCTGGAACCAATTGTACGCAATGCATATCAAAGTGCAACAGCTCAGGGAAGGAATGTCGAAATTTTTGTGGGACTCCCTTCTTCAGCTGTAATTGATGAATATAACAAGCAACCATCTTATAAATCAGTAAATACCGATTATCCTTATTCAGCCCCATTGCCATCATTATGCGAAGAATCGGTTGAGAAAGCCATAGTTAATGGCAGTAAGTTCTTTGGTCCGAGATTTTCCAATGGTTTAATACTTGACCAGGTTCAGCGTGCACATGATAATGGAATTAAAGTAATCAGCTGGACATTGAACAGCAGGGCATTGATTCTTGACTATATGCAGAATGGAAAATTCGATGGTTTTATCACCGATTATCCCGCCTATGTTAACTATTACTATTACACACTGTTTTAATTATGGGAAATATGAAAAACAGATTCACAGGAATTAAGTATTTTTTGAGTGTAATATTAACGATAGTCTCAACATTTTCTTTTGGGCAAAATTCAGAACCTGCCAAAAGCAAGACATACAAGTTTACGGTTTATGCCGGAATTGGTCCGAACTATTATTTCAATAATCTGATCCGAGCGAAAAAAGCGGTGAATGAATTAAATTATTCTTTTGTAGGAAGAATTATGTGGGAGCCGGAGTATAACTTAAGTCTTGGAATTGAATCAGGATATAACAGGTTTTATACAATTGATGAAGAATTCACAGGTGCCACAGGAAGAATCAGAATCGTTAATTCTGCCGTGCCGATTCAGTTAGTAATTTCAATGAAGTTTTTTGAAAATTTCTATGCAAACTTCACAATGGGCCAGTCGATTTTACTCAATAAGGTTTCGACTACCGAATATGGCAGTTATAATGCATCAAGTGTTTCGCTTGGCGATTTTAGCGGAGCAATCGGATACAGAAAACTTTTGAAGGAGCGAATTTATGTTGGTGCTGAAATAAAATATTTTACGTCTTCGAAACTGGATGATAAAAATATCGCACTCGTTTTTATGGCTGGTTATAAGCTTTAATTTTTTTTTGAACGAGTAACTAATTATTGTGATCCTTTGCCATTCGACACATCGACAAGCTCAGTGCATCGCTCCAATCAAGAGCAAAGAATTTATTGTGCACTCAAATCCGGTCCCGCAGCGATTTCTATGCTAATCCCAAATTTATTTCCAAATTTTTCAATTGTAAACAATGCTTTTTTTTACACCCCCAAAAAGGGCAGGCACGACTCTATGACCCAAGGGACAAAAAGAAAGACTATAGTACATTTTTTACTTTGCGCCTTTGCGCCCTTGCGAGAAATTATTTTGACACGATGCCCAAGATTCACAAAGATTGTTCCGCGTTTTTCTTTGCGCCTTTGCGCCCTTGCGAGAAATTTATTTTTGACACGAAGCCAAGGTTCACAAAGATTGTTCTGCATTTTACTTTGCGCCTTCGCGCCCTTGCGAGAAATTTTTTTGACACGATGCCCAAAGTTCACAAAGATTGTTCTGCATTTTACTTTGCGCCTTTTCGCCCTTGCAAGAAATTTTTTTAACACGATGCCCAAGGTTCACAAAGATTGTTCTGCATTTTTCTTTGCGCCTTTGCGCCCTTGCGAGAAATTTATTTTTAACACGAAGCCATGGTTCACAAAGTTTGTAAGGCTTTTTTCTTTGCGCCGGTTCCTGAGTCGAAAGGTATACTTTCGAAACACAAATTAAATTTTCATTAAATTCTATTCTCCAACAATTTCTCTTACTTTCTTTATGATTGCAGGATCTGTAACATCATAGCTGCTTTCATCATCTTCTTTTCCCATTTTCACTTTCACGCTTTTGGGAATCATTTCACTTCTCTTTGGTGTTTTTCCGGAAAGATGTATTTCTTTTACTCCGGTTTTACAGATTTCAGAAACGTTTCCCGCGTTTATTCCGGCACCCGGTAAAATAATTATTTCATCTCCTGAAAGATTAACAAGTTTTGAAATTAATTCACGCCCCTTGTATGCATCACTTGCCTGTCCCGACGTTAGTATTCTGCCTGTCTTCAGTTTTATTAATAATTCAAGTGAGCGAAACGGATCAGGTGTTAAGTCAAATGCCCTGTGAAAAGTAAGAGGTAGGGGATGAGCTGCCTGAATTAGTTCAGAGGTTCGTTGAGAATCAATTTCTCCGTTTTTCATCAATATCCCTGTTACTATTCCCTCTGCTCCCGCACGTTTAAAAAACTCAACATCACGAATCATAATGCGGAATTCCTCAGATGAATAAATAAAATCACCCTCACGAGGTCTGATCATCACGAATTTCGGAAGAGCTACATTCTGAGATTCTTCAAACATTCCGACAGACGGTGTAAGTCCGCCAACTGATAATGAGGAGCACAATTCAATTCTGTCTGCTCCGCCTTTCTCAGCCGCATAAACCGACTCAATATTGCCACAAGGAACTTCGATCAACATAAATCTTATTTATAATAACTTTTTCCATTAATCAGAATATTGTTTTCATCGTTGCTTTTAACGGCATAATTAAATCCGGGTTGAAGGCAATACGCGCCATACTCTCCTTTTTTATTCAATGCTAAAAATCCTACCTGCAATGTCTTCGAACGCTCAGGTTGTTTTTTTACAATTCGTTCTACAGCTTTTTTGCAGGCCTCTTCAGGAGAAAATCCCTGGCGCATTAATTCAACTACCAAATGTGATCCGCAAATCCGTATTACTTCCTCTCCAACTCCTGTTGATGTCGCAGCACCTACTTCATTGTCTACATACAATCCGGCCCCAATAATAGGCGAATCGCCAACACGGCCATGTAGTTTGAAAGACATTCCGCTTGTCGTGCAGGCTCCCGACAAATCTCCATTTTCATCCATAGCCACCATTCCGATCGTATCGTGATTTTCAAAATTGATAATCGGTTTGTATTCTGATTTGATCAACCATTCCTTCCAGGCTTTTTCAGATTCTTTAGTCAATAGATTTTCTTTTTTAAATCCGTTGTCAATCGCAAACTTCAATGCACCTTCACCGACAAGCATAACATGAGGAGTTTTTTCCATCACCATTCTTGCTACTGAAATCGGATGCATGATGTGTTCTAAAAAAGCGACTGAACCACAATTCGCATGTTCATCCATGATGCATGCATCAAGTGTCACTTTGCCATCACGATCAGGAAACCCTCCGTAACCAACTGACTGCACGTTCGGATCGGCTTCCGGAATGCGAACGCCGGCTTCAACCGCATCCAATGCCCGTCCCCTCTTCGATAGTATTTTCCATGCTTCTTCATTTGCCGGAACACCATGTTGCCAGGTTGAAATTACAATTGGTTTTTTTGCTGATGTAGATGTTATGCTTGCACCAAATGCCGATCGAACAGTTAATATTGAAGTTGCCAATGCAGACAGACGGAGGAAGTCGCGACGTGTTTTGCTCATCATAATAGTGGTTGAGATAATGTAATAATAGAAAATTACATCACTGTAGTTATCGGGATACGAATATATATTTTCAAATTGATAAATTATGAATTGGATTTAATGGTTTGCTGATATTTTTTGCCACCAAGACTCCAAGACACAAAGAAACACCAAGAGAATAAAGATTATATAAAAAGAACAAATTTTATTTTCCAAATTTCTTGGTGAAACTTTGTGTCTTGGAGTCTTGGTGGCAAAAAAAACTCTTCTATTTCACCAACACCTAAATAAAGATAATAACTTAGTCCCATAAAACACAGGAAATGAAATCAACGCTTCAAATGAATTTAAGTATTGTCTTTTTAATTGTTCTCATCTCACTTTCTTCGGGCAAATCATTCGCCCAGGCTGATCTTACTCTTACCATAAATGAATTATTAACCTGGCAGCCTAATGCCGGCAATCAGAATAACATTTGTAATACGCCGGTTAGCCAACGTGTTCGAACTTCAAATTTTCAGATCAGCAGCGGACTTGATACTAATGCCCGAATTCTATATTGCCCCGACGGCATGAATAATTTCGGTCCGTATATCGATTCTGCAAATTCATTCAATCTCTTTAATTTTTCACACTGGCAGTATATAGATATTCTTTGCTGGTTTGGTGGAAGTGCAGGTGAGCCCATTTTAATTCCTTCGAAAGCCTGGGTAGACGCGGCGCATAGGAACGGAGTTAAAGTAATAGGAACGGTTTTCATGGCACCGGCTGCGTTTGGCGGATCTCAGTCACAGGTGCAGACTTTTCTACAACAGGACAGTGCCGGTAATTTTATTGCCACTCAAAAACTGATCGAAATAGCCAACTATTTCAATTTCGACGGATGGATTTTGAATTTTGAAACCAGTGTAAACAGTGCAACCGGAAACCTGGCAGCATCCTTCGTGGCTAATCTGGATAGTATATATTCAGGCGAAGTAATCTGGTATGATGCGATGCTGGTGAATGGAAGTATCAGTTATCAAAACAGGTTGAATGCTAATAACGCATATTTTTTTCAGCATTCAACCGGATTGTTTACAAATTACAATTGGTCTTCAGCTGCAACTGTGAACAGTTCGGCCACTTATGCTACAGGACTGGGTTTAGATCCGTTTAATGTTTACACAGGCGCGGATATGTGGCCGGGCAGGCCTGCGCAGACAGCGTTTACTGATTACACATGGATAGATAATATTATTACGGGAGGAATTGCAAAAACATCGATTGCCATGTTTGCAATGAATTTTACTTTTAATTACGGACCGTTCTCTAATTTCAATAATGATTCGACCGATTACAAAACGTTTTATTCAACGGAGAGAAAAATATTTTCAGGCGTAGACGAAGATCCTTTTGTGACCGATGCGACCTGGAAGGGACTTGTGCATTACATACCGGTTCGTACGAATATTACTTCCTTCCCTTTTGAAACTGATTTCAATACCGGGCACGGATTAAAATATTTTTCAGAAGGGACAGTTTTTTCTCCATATTCCTGGCACAATATGTCGCATCAGTCAGCGCTGCCATCATGGACTTTTAATAAAAGCAATGTGGAAATTGATTATGATTTTGAAAATGCCTATACCGGAGGATCATCTTTATCTGTTCATGCTAATTCCGGCGGTACAATTAATATTCCTTTATTCTCAACAAATTTAAATTCGGGTTACGGTATTATTGGAAGTGAACTGGCAATAAAAACTTACTCTGCTGCTTTTATAGATTCAGTCGGACTTGAATTTATCCGTTCAGGGGGATTGCCTTCCCTCAATGCTATATTTCATCCGTCTCTCAACGGAAATTGGGAAAACCTGGTTTCAAATGTTGCCGGACTAAGTAACACAGATACGATTATTGCAATAAATTTTATTGTGTATTCGAGCGATACATTCACGATTAATATTGGAAGTATAAGCATAGACAGCAATTACATTAGTACAACTTTTTCAAATTCGCAATTTCAAAATTCAAACTTTCGAATTTTCTGCGACACTTCAGAAGGATCAGTAAAAGCAATAAATGAAAGCGATTCAGACGGATTGCTGAATGTTTTTGATTTAAACGGAAGACTTGAAATTTCAAAACGAATTAATAAATATTCGGAGCAGAGATTTACTCTTCAACACAATGGAGTTTATTTATATGAATTTAGTTCGCAACAAAAAATCAGGAAGGGTAAATTATTCGTGTACTGAATAATTTATAATTCTAAAACATAGTCGCGCTCGCTCCTGAATTTCCTAAGTTTCCAGAAGATGTACCGCCATTTCCACCGAAGCCGATCGTAATTGGGGTTGCTGTTAATGTTATGGAAGAAGTACCTGCTCTGTAAACACCATAAGATGGTCCGCCCGAACCCCCTCCGCCATGTCCGCCTGATCCACCTGTTCCACCTGCTCCGCCATTTCCGCCTTTTCCAACTTCACTGGTACAGATTATTCCACCTAAGCCACCGTTTCCGCCTGAACCACCCGTTCCTCCATCACCGCCGTTCCCGCCGCTGCCACCATTGCCGCTTATTACCGATGAATTTATTACCTGAATAGAAGTTGAATTAATTAACATCATTCCAAAAGAACCGCCACCTGCCATTCCGCCTGTTCCGCCAATTCCACCACAACCACCGGCTCCGCCACCGCCACCGCCACAACCTGTTCCCGATACACAGAATGTGCAATATTGTCCGCCACCGCCACCTCCGCCGCCACCGCCATTGCCACCGTTACCGGTTGATCCGGCGACTCCGTTACTACCCAACCATCCTGAAATGACAAATCCGCCCGTACCTCCGCTGCCATTCGATCCTGCAGTACCTGAATTTCCGGAAATTCCATTTGCACCGGCCTGCCCGGGATCTCCCCAATTACCTCCGTTGCCGAAGTTAATTTGTCCAACTCCACTCGTACCTGCAGTTCCATTGTTTTGTCTATAACCTCCTGCACCACCATTACCACCGGTTCTTCCGCAAGAAGAAGTACCGCCACTGCCTCCGGTTGCAACAACATTAGTCTCGCAGGCACCAATTAAACCGTTTGATCCTGAATTTCCATTGGCGCCTGCCGGACCGTTAGGACCTGCAATTCCAGCGCTTCCACTGCCCGCCTGGATTAAGCAATTCTTAAATATTGTTCCTACACAACCAGATAAGAGAACACTATAGTTGGATTTTCCGCTGCCATCAATTGCAACTCCTGTTGCAGCAGAAGTAATAAATCTGATTCTGTCTACCGTTGTAGGAGAAATTATGCTAATTCCTTCGATTGCACTCACTCTGTCGCTTTGATTTAGTCCGGTCACAGTTACAATATTTGAACCTGAACGCACCCATGAAGTGTTGTAACCACCATACAAGGAAATTCCATTTGACATTGTTATGCTTTCGGCATAAACACCACTTGCAATTAATACAGCTATTTTTCCTCCTGAAACTGCCGCGGCTATACCCGCATTAATTGTCAGTTTAGGTTGAGTTTTTGTTCCGGGGTATAAATCATTTCCTAAAGGGGAAACAAAAATCGAATAAGCGACAGTACCATCTACTCCATCACAATTGTTATCGATAAATGCATCATCGGGTAAATCACCTGCTCCCGGAAAAATTGATGCGTTAATATCATTACAGTCTAAATTGTTTGAAACATATCCGCTTGGCTGAAGACATGATAGTAAATTACTGAAATTATTACCAAACCCGTCTCCGTCAAAATCCTGGTACCAGAATATACCCGGATTAATGCTTGAGTTATTATCATCGCAATCTGTGCTGTCAGCCACAAATCCGGGTAACGGTGCACAACCAAATACAGGGCGATAACGGTCTCCATAACCATCAACGTCTGCATCACGGAAATAATAAGTAAACAGATTGCACTTTGGGGTAATTACCCATGCACTCCCATTCCATTCAAGCACATCACCCGGAGAATTACCCGAAGGTATGTCTGCACTCTTACCTGAAAACAATGCATATGGAACGCTAAGCAATTGTTGTGTGCCCATGTCAACATAAGTTAATCCGCCTGTAACATCAATTTCAACCTGCAGAAATTTTGCATTTGTTCCCCAGTTAACTGTTGTCAGAGTACCGATTACAGGAATCCCTTGTCCGATATTTACGGAAAATAATCCCAGTGCATTTGTAGTCGCACTATTTGTCTCTTTGTAAACAACCGTACCGCCTGCATTCGCATCGTGAATACTGAACCGTAAGGACACGAGTTGATTGTTAATTGTGCCACCACTTATGTCTCTTGCTACTGCCTGATATGGTATAGCAACAGGGACTTGTGAAAAACTATTTTTTAGTGTAAGGCATAAAAGGACCGGTAGTAGAATTGCGAATGTGTGTTTCATGTGAGTTTATAAATTAACGCAAAAAACTAATTATTAAATTTTGAATGAATCCATTTATAACAATAGCCGTCTATATGCAATGTAAAAAACAAATTTCAAGATATCAAATACCGGAAAAGTTTCACTATCCTGTATATTTTAGGTTTAAATTATTAGATTGCGAATCAATATTCACATAATCATCGGGGTGCATGGCTTTCCAGGTTGTTTTATGCCTTTCAATAATTACAGTTACGATTTTTATCCATGGATCAGGAACAGCGTGGTGGCTGAATTATTTATTACAAAAGCATAATATTACTGAAAGGTCAAACGGATACAGTAAGAATATGATAATCCTGTCTCTGACTGCCGTATTCTTAATGATCTTGCATTATGTGGAGATTGCTATCTGGGCAGTAGTTTATTTACTGCTTCCTCAACTTGATAAATTGCAAAGTTGGGAGGAAGCAATTTATTTTTCAACGGTAACATATACAACTACGGGTTACGGCGACATTACTCTTCCGCCGTTTTGGCGCGTTATGAGCGGGTTTGAAGCAATGAATGGAATTTTATTATTTGGCTGGTCAACGGCAATGTTTTATGCCATAGTGCAAAAGATTGTGGCCGGTATTATTCAGAAGTAAAAATGGTATTGAAAAAAATAAAAAAAGTATTCCCGAATATAATGACATAATTATTTAAGATACCATGTCAGATTAAATCCAAAAACTCTGTTATATGAATTAGAGGTTGAATTTGGAATTATTCTTGTTAAACCCATATCATAAAAGAAATGACCTTCGTAGTTCTCACGGAAAATCGCTCCAAGCTGAAATACCAATCCCCAGTCTGATTGTTTAAGATCGTCACTGTAATCATTTCCATAGTTAATTTTTTCTGTCTCTTTATATCCGTTTACATAGTAAATCTTATTTCCTCCCAGGCCAAAAGCATAATAACCTCCGGCACCGATAAATAGTTTGGTCTCATTGCCGGAGTTAAATTTGAATCGAACGGCAAGCGGTAATTCCAGGTAAAGCGGTCTGGTGAGATTTTTATAACCGTATGAATCGTAATATTTAAACCCTTTTCCGCTTACCAGTAACTGCATATGAAAATCTATTCCTTCCGCAAGCGGGGTTCTTGTCGCCACACCTGCATTAAAACTCAATCTCGTTTCCGTATTGTAAGTAATGATCTTAACACTCGAAAATTGAGCGCCTGCTGTAAAACCCAGTTTCATTTGGGAAAAGCCTGAAAGATGGATTAGGAAAAATGAAAGAGACAGGATGACCTTATTCATAAAGATGTTTAATTAGTACCGGTTATCATGCAATTTATATAAAAAAAACTAATCAAAGTAATTTCATTTTATGCCTTTAATTGATTACAACTGGTTTCAATAGAATATCAGCCATTCTGGAACATAAAAAAAGTGCTTTACTTCAGATTTAGAAGAAAAGCACTTTTCAGAAATTTTATTTGTGTAAAGTATTTGAATTGCTACCTAATTATGGTTTTGTAGAAATTCAAAAATATTTATGTAAAGATTATTCAACAACAAACTTCTTTGAAATTACACCATCATTACCCTGAAATTTTGCAATGTAAATTCCTTTTGCAAAATCATTTACAGGAATAGTTAATTCTGATTTTATTTCTGAACGATGAAATACTTTTCTTCCATCAATACCAAAGATGTCAATTGAATGAAACGAAGTGTTCCTGATATTAATATGTAATAAATCTGTTACTGGATTCGGCGAGAGAGAAATCAGATTATTGATATCATTCTCATTAACCGAAAGTGTAGTCAGAACAAATGGTGCTGATGTATTCGAACAATATGCATTCGTATCTACTACCGTATATGTTCCGTTTACTGATGGATTATAAAACTGTCCGTTTGCTCCCGGAATAATATTTCCATCGAGATACCATTGATAATTCGGACATGCGTTTGTCACATACAATTGTGTTCCCGTAAAAATGACATTTGGAACAGGAGGCGAGTTATTAAATGGAACCGAAGTAGACCATGTGGCTCCGTAAATAGTTCCTGAATTAACGTTTACACTGCTGTCGTTTAATGTCTGACCCGAACCTTCATTAAATTTCCAATACCCGATCAATCCGGTTTGTGCCGATGGAGTGATCTGTATACTCATACTGTCCGCAATTTCAGCCTGCGTAAGTGCCCTGTTCCATACACGTATTTCATCTAATTTTCCGTTCCATAGTCGCTGACCTCCGGAGGTATGAAGTGTATCGGAGTAACGTCCGATTTTTGGAAGCATCGTCGAAACTTTAATTGTACCCGCAAATGGCAGATCGGTTACAAACACACCGTTCTTATATAGCTTAATTATCGAGCCATCAAAAGTGGCAGCAACATGTGTCCATTGGTTTAAAGGAAGAACTCCGGAATTACTGTATGCCTCGTGCCAATCCGTTACTCCCGCCGAATCACCTCCGATAACAAATGACAAAGTGCCGTTCGCGCCTGCCCTTAATGCAAATCCAGATAAACCATTCGGACCAAATCCGCTGTGGTGACAAAAGATTGAATTTTCATAACGATTCGCAGACCATGCCGCCGCATAAATCCATGCTTCAACAGAAACAGCGGTGGTCGGATCTAGATTTGTTACAGTCGAGAAATCGACATAATCTGTCGTACCATTGAAATTAAGCGAATTAGTATTTGGAATACAGGTTTGTGAGTGTAATCCGCAATACGAAAGAATAAAACACAGGGTAATTAATTTTTTCATGAATTTAGGATATTATGGTCATGCAAATGTATTGTTTAATCATTTCAAATTCAATGATAAGCTATTCCAGGGAGGTACTCATCAATGACTAATTATTTTACTTTATTCTTCAACAGTTATGATTAAAATCATTTTTTTAACTTTTTAAGTGTAAAATCAAATTATTCCAGCCTGTTTCAGTCAAAAACTTCTCCTTTTTCTTAGCTTCGCCCTACTCAAAAAACCATCAAAATGTTAATTCCTAAGAAATCCGGACTTCTGCTTACCCTTGCTGTAATCGCAATTACGTTTATAAAGCCGGAAAAATTATTCGCCGGAATAGGCGATACGACAGTTGTACAAACCCTAAGGTACGACACCACCATGCGTACCGGTGTATTTCAGTTTCCTGACGACAGCACAAAGACATATGAGAAAATCATAATGCGTTACGGACTTCGTTGCAAGAGCGGACTCATCTCAGATGGTACAAATACTAACCGTGGTTGTGGCGAATGGGATTATAACTGCAATACATTTATCGTTGATTCCACACAAACGGATTCATTACATAAAACCGGCAAGAACTATGTAATTAGTAATTTTACTGACACCACTTATATTTATACAAGTCAGCCTGTATATAATTACGTACAGTATAATCAGCAACAGGTAATTCATACAAGTACAATTTCACAGTCAACTGCTACTCCTGCGACAGGTACTGATTCCTTACAGCATCCGTTGTATTCAAATACTAAGGTTCAGCGTTCACAATATTTATGGAAGGCGAGTGAATTAACTACAGCCGGATTGACAGCCGGAAATATTACAGGACTTCAACTGAATGCTCTGACTGCAGGAAATATATTCTCAAATTTAAGAATCCAGTTAAAGCACACCAATAAATCCACATTGAATGATAATGGACCTGACGTAAGCGGTTTCACGGAAGTTTATTTTTTGAATACTTCTTTCTCAGGCACCGGAGTAAATTCGTTTAATTTCTCTACACCTTTTAACTGGGACGGCACATCAAACATTATTGTTGACTTTAGTTACTCGCTCCCGGCTTCATCTGTTGGCAGTGAGATTGAAGGACATGACGCCGCATTTAATGCGGGTATTACTACTTCTCAGGAAAATTCATCACTTGCGATAAATGGCGCCGGAAATTTCATTCAGCTAGATCCTTCCATAAATGATTCTATTACCGATCAGATTACAATAGCATTCTGGGCCTATGGTGATCCGGCTAAATTACCCGCTGCAGGTACCTGTATTATTTATGGAGTTGATAACGCAAATAACCGCCAGGTGAATATTCATTTACCATGGACAGATTCAAATATATACTGGGATTGCGGATATGCGACAGGCGGATTTGACAGAATTCAAAAAGCAGCAACAGCAGCGGAATTTGAAGGCAAATGGAATTTCTGGACATTCACTAAAAACGCTACAACAGGTTCAATGAAGATTTATCTGAATGGTGTTGTATGGATGAGTGATGTCGGCAAGACAAAGTTGATTGATATTTCTGATTTTAAATTTGGCGTAGGTATCGGCGGAGCAAATTCATACTACGGAATGACCGACGAGTTAAGTATATGGAATAAAGAACTGGATATTACTTCGATCAATAATATCATGTATCATGATATAACTCCGGCCAATCCGAATTATTCAAAACTTCTTGCCTATTACAAGATGGATGAAAACGCCGGAAACATCGTAAATAATTCAGGCCCTGCCGGAGGAACTGCAGTTGTATACAATCCTTCCTGGAGAGAATTCAGGGGAAATGATCTGTTCAGAAATTATTCACTTACAACTTTTCGCCCTGACCTGACTTTTGTAAAAGGTGTTTATACTGATAGTGTCATTACTACAACAGTATTGGATTCGGTTTTAAGAGCACCGAATTCCGTTATTCAATATCAGGTAACGGGAAATCAATTAAACGTTATTGATACAACATATTCATGGCTTGCCGGACCGAATTATATTCTAAACTCTTCAGGTGCTGTTGTTGATACCGTTACTGTATTGCCGCAAGACACATTAAACATTGTGACATTGGATTATTATTCATATCGCCCGATGTATTTTGAGTTAATAAATTTCATAACGCCATACGGAATTAATCTTGATCTCGAAGGACTCAATGGAAGAACATACGAATTTGATGTAACTGATTTTACCCCGGTTCTTAAAGGAAACCGATATCTGGCAATGGATGGCGGCAAGTACCAGGAAGACAATGATATTCAGTTTGTATTCTACGAAGGAATTCCGCCTCGTACCGTAAAATCTATTTCACAAATATGGCCGAATGCAACATGGGGCGAAGTAAGTTATAACAACGTTGTAAATAATGTTGTGTTTGAACCTCGCACCATACAATTGGATTCAACCGCGGCACAGTATAAGGTCCGTTCCTGCATAAGCGGTCACGGACAACAGGGAGAATTTACGGCGCGAAACCACACAATCAGATTAAATAATGCAATCAATTATACTAAATCAGTATGGACAGAATGTGCGGCCAATCCAATTTATCCGCAAGGAGGAACGTGGGTATACGACCGAGCAGGCTGGTGTCCGGGAGCAGCAGTAGTAACCAATGAATTTGAACTTACCCCGAATGTTACGCCAGGACAAACTATTACTCTTGATTACAGCCTTCCTTATGTCGCGAATCCTGGCGCTTCCAGCTATCGTGTAAATAATCAGCTTGTAACTTATGGTCCGGCCAATCATTCATTAGATGCCTCCGTTGCATATATCAAATCACCTTCGAAACGTCCTGAGTTTTTACGCTTCCAGCCGAATTGCGATGATCCGGTAATTGTGATTCGTAATACAGGCTCAACTCCTCTCACATCATTAACTATTACTTACGGAAGAGTAAACGGAACCATGTCTACCTATAACTGGTCCGGCAATCTTAATTTCCTGGATACTCAAACTGTTGTGCTGCCTGCAAATGACTGGCAGTCGTCAAATACAGACAAGTTTACAGTTGCGCTTAGTGCTCCGAACGGAGGAACAGATGAGTATTTTGCGAATGACACCATGACAAATGATTTTCATGTTCCGCCAATTTTACCTGATGGATTAGTCTTTGATTTTAGAACAAATAATAATACTTCAAACAGTTATACATTAAAAGATGCCTCAGGAACAATTATTCTAAACCGTCCGGGATCTTTAATTAATCATACTTATTTTGATACAGTTTCTTTAACTCCGGGTTGTTATTCATTGTATATGAATGATGCCGGTGATGATGGGTTATCCTGGTGGGCAAATTCACAACAGGGCACAGGTTATTTCCAGATATGGTCAACCAGCGGCGCATTCATTCATGCCTTCGATCCTGATTTTGGTGATAATATTTTCTACCAATTCACTGTCGGATTTACTCTTCCGGTACAAGAAGTTAATTCTGTAAAGCCTTCACTCAATGTATTCCCTAATCCGTCTGATGATCATATTGTGGCAAAAGTTTCGGCTCCGGTAAGTTCAAAGGCGTTATTAAGTATTACTGATATAGTCGGACATACTGTCTGGTCTCAAAAAATAATGATGACCGGTGCAGAGGAAAGAGTTTATATCAATACGTCTGATCTAAATTCCGGTGTTTATTTTGTAAAACTTGAGACAGAAAAATACAAAGTAGAGGAGAAGATGATAATCAGCAGATAAGCTGAATATTAATCACAATATTGCTTTACGAAAGGACGTACTTCCTCTTTTCCAGCAGCAGCTGCCTTTTTCCAGTCGGAACAGGCAGCTGCTGTATCTCCGGTTTGAATGAATAAAACGCCCCTCTTTACAAATGCATCCCAATAAGTAGTATCCGTATTTATTGCGGAGTCTAAGAATAACTTTGCATTCGCATAATCTCCCGATTGTATTTTATTTAATCCGGCCAGTGTAAACGCCTCCGCTGTTTTCCGGTACGAAAGGAAATTTTTGATATTACGGTCAGAGGAGGTGTAGTCCTGTAATTTGTTTTCAGAAAAAGCTCTCATCAAAAAGATTTCTGAATTGGATTCGTTTATGAGCTCTATTCCATTCAGCATTTTCAGGCAATTGGAATAATCATTTTCGTTATAATAAATAAGTCCGGCATTATACCTTGCAAATGAATTCATGGAATCAATTTCTACTGCTTTTGTAAAGTCTGCAAGTGCGGCAACTGAATTGCCTCTATCATAATAATTAGCGCCGCGATTAGTATAAGCAATGGAAGTATTCGGATATTTCTTAATTACATCGCTCCATAATGTTATGCCGTCTTTCCATATATAACATCTTGCAAATGTTGATTGAGCCAGGAAAACAAAATAAATGAGTGAAATTATAGTAAGTGGAAGTTTTAGATTTTTATATTTTTTAGAAAGTTTGTCAATAATTAATACCATGATTATAAAAAGTCCAATTGAAGGTACGTATGTATATCTGTCGGCCATCATAGCATCTCCGATAGGAAATATCTGTAGCAAAAAGAAGATTGTTGTGGTAAAGAAAAGTATTGAAAAAATGACAAGTGAGTTTTTCCTGAATTGATAAATCGCGAATAAAAGGATAAAAATGGCCAATGGGATGAACAGGAAGTAAGCGGATTGAAAAGAATCAGGATAGGGATAAAATGCGCTCAAACTGTAAGGGAATAAAACATGTCCGATGTAGAACAGATAGCTGTGTGACGCCAGCGCTAATCGTTGCACTAAGGAAAAATCATTTCCCGTGAATGCATTAACATTGGTTCCCTGCGCAACTACACTAATTATTCCAAACAAAATTGAAATGACTAAAAACGGAATTTTATTCAGAAATTTTACTGACGTATGGTTTCTATTGATGGTGTAATCAACAAGAAACAAAACAAGGCTTAACGAAATTGCCTGCGCCTTTGACAAACATGAAAAAATAAATAAAAGCAATGAAAATATGTATAGTTTATTTTTGCCGGTTTTACTATAGCGGACATAGAAGATTACCGATAAAAGGAAAAAGAAAGCATATAAAACATCCTTTCGTTCCGCTATCCATGCAACTGATTCAACCTGTACTGGATGTATTGCAAAAAGAAGCGCCATAAAAAATGATAACCTGGCATCAAAATTTAGTTCACGTACCATTTTGTATACTAAAAGACTATTCGCAAAATGAAACAATACATTTGTAAAAATGTAACCGAAGGCGGATTCTCCTGACAAATAATAATTGATCTGCAATGAAAGTAATGTCAGTGGATGGTAGCTGATTACAAGAATCCGGGTAAAAAGATTACATATACTTTGAAAGGTTAAAGTATGGATTGCCTCATTTTTTAAGACATATTCCTGATCGTCCCAATTGGTAAAGCCGTTGTTAAAAGATGGAAAGTAACAGATGAATATTGCTATTAGTAAAGAAAAAAATACAAACCAACTACCCGGAGTTTTTTCAATTATTAATTTTGACATGGTTGAAAGGTAAAAAAATTATTCTGATAAGATTTTTTAACGGCTTTATCTAAGTTTTGAAAAACTGATTGTTTTACGATCTCAAACCACTGTTTAATTCTTAGCCGGTAAGATTATAAATTTCATATTATTATTGCAAATTCTCACTTCAACTCCGGTTTTTGAGTTTTTATTAATTGTTGATAAACCCTATTTGAATCGGCCAGGGATCATAATTACTTTTTATACATTGTATTTAATAAATTCTAAAAAATCACACTATGGAACCAAACATTCAAATCAGTATGGTCGCAATTTTAGTAGCGGTTGTGGCAAATTTTATTTTCGGCGCGTTATGGTATATGCCGTTGTTCGGAAAAGCTTGGGCGAAAGAAATGAACTTCGATCTTAATGGACCTAAGCCTCCTGCCTCTGTCATGTATAAAGGCATGGCGATAATGGTTATCGGAAATTTCCTTATGGCTTATGTATTTGCTCACAACATCGCTGTATGGAATCCTGTGACATGGGGCCAGCCCGGTTATGTTGACGCGGAAAATCAAATGGCTGCAATGGCCGCATTTTTTACCTGGCTTGGATTCTATGTTCCACAGGATTTAGGACGGATTGCCTGGGAAAAAGGCACATGGAAATTGTTTTTTATAAATACCGTTTATCACTTATTGTCATTATTAATCGCTGCAATGATACTCATGCATATGATGTAAGGCTTTTTCAGAAGTGCAGATAACAATTCTTCTTTAGAAAAAATTTGCCGTTATTCCGGCAAAGGTATTGACTAGGATATTAACTGCACTTCTGATTTTTTTCTTTACTAATGAAATGGGCTTAACAAATTTCTATTTTATCACCAACTTCTTATTTACAGTTTGCCCTTTATTCAGATTGATGTTCACATCATAAATTCCTTCCGATAATTTTGGCAACGGAATCATGAGAGTGTTATTTCCGGCTTTTAAATGTTGGGTTACGGAATGTACAAGTTTACCTTCCACGGAATAAATATTTATCTGTGTAGAATTGCTTCTTATCAATTCTATATCAATATAACATGCTTCCTTGGCCGGATTCGGATAGATGGATGAAACAGAAGAGAATTTCTCTAATTCCGGCTTTTTGATCTGTGTAGATATATTGGAATTTTTCTCAATCACAAATTGCCCCATCGTTGTTGCATTAGAAGGAGATAACCAGTTAAGATTGCTGTTTAGCGTATCAACATATGTAAAGACAGGGGCCGAATCAGGTTGAGTTCCCCAGGTATTACCATATCCAAAACTATTTCGCTTAAATAATTTAAAATCCCCTGATTGATTTGAAGGAGATAAATTTTTCAGGCCTGAAAAAATCAAGCTGTCAGGTGTTGTGAAAGTTTGATTGCTGCCATAGTTATTTAAAATAAAATAGCCGGGAATGATGGGAACCGTGTCCGGATTTACATCAGGATTACTGCGCAAATGAAAGGCAACTATTTCTCCATCAGGATAAATGCCGCCTGAAGGCAAGTACATATCCACATCGGCGCCCGGAAAACTGTGTAGTCCGGCAGAACTGACCGAACTGTTGCGAAACACAGTGCCTGTTGATATTGGCGCACTTGAAGTAACTATTGAATTTTGAATGGCCTGCACTCTCTCTCCCGTCAACACATCATAAAAACTTGATGAATTTGGTTCGAAAAAATTTAATTGCAAATACTTCACAAGGCCGGGTTCTGTGGTCGGATTGTTTTGAATTAAGTGCATTTTTTCTCTTACCTCATCCTGAGAAAGTGTATAGTCGTAAATCTTTATTTCGTCTATTAGTCCGTTAAAGTACCCGCCTTGAAAGTGCAGATCGGGATTTAAATAAAATGGTGACAATGACAAGTCTAATGCCGGCATCGTATTGTTATTAACGCTGGCCGCGATTCCATTTAAGTATAATTTGACTCCCGTAGGTGAATATGTTAAAACTATATTATTCCAGGAATTGGTATCAAGAAAGAGTCCGCTGTAATTGCTGTAATTTACCTGATCATCGGTATAGCAAAGTTGCAGGTTGGGAGTGTATCCGGAAAATGTAATTCCATATCCTATACCATATACAGGGGCGCCGGGACAGCCGTAATGGCCAATTACTTCCGCGAATGATTTCTGAATTCCGTTTGGTTTGACCCAGGTTGAAATAGAAAATGTATTACTATTTATGTTAACTGTTCCGATATTAATATTTGTATTGGCGGAAGAAACATAAAAACAATTTCCTGCAACCGTATCTTCCTCACAATAACTCGATGGGAATTTTATCATTGAGGCAAATGTTCTTGTATCGCTATTTCCCAGTGAGTCAGTAACAGTTAAAGTAACATCGTAATTTCCTGGCGTGGAGTAAGTCACCTTCGGATTTTTGTCGTTGACACTGCTTACCCATGACGAGCCGGGGAATGACCATTGCCATGTTGCACCGTTATATTTGAGAATGGAATAATCGTAGAATTCAACAGTATCTTTTTCACAACCGAGATACTCCCTGTTGCACATCGCCTGAGCAATCGGATTTCCCTGCGAGTAAAGAGGACTCTCCATGATTCCCCTTAAGCCCGGTAGCCTGATTTTATTATCACGATAAAAAATTAAAGGATATGCTGAAACTACATGATTCGTAAAAAGCCCTGAATTAAAATCCACCCAGTCGGCCATGGTGTTATCTCTGTAAAATACTTCTGATGGATTATTTCTGGTTGTCGCATAAATTCCCCCATTTGTTCCTCCTTGAAAATTCAATGAGAAAATATATTTCCCTGCCAGAGCACTTCCTGTATAATTTGTCCATGAAGAACCGCCGTTTACAGATTTGTAAACCTTTTCATTTGTATTGCCTTGTGCCATGCAAATATATACCTCGTCTTCATTTACCGGATTTACAACAATGTCGGCGTTATAATATTGGTATTGTACCGGAAGCGT
>CAZAON010000215.1:0-5237 GCA_964486655.1 uncultured Flavobacteriales bacterium | reverse complement strand
TTAAGTTTGTTTCTACCATTGAGGGATGTAATTTGTCGAAGAACTACAAAGAACCACATTTCAAATGTGGTTCTTACCTCAGTGGGTATCAATATTTTAACAGCTTAACTAAACGACATTGGACTAAAGTCCGGGAAAGGTAAAGGGGTTAGTGTGTTGCTTTCCCCCCGTGCTGAAGCACGGGGTTATAATTGGTATCAAAATTAATAATGAATAAAACGAATCATAAATTCTTCAAAGAATTCGTGATTTTCATCTGTAAATATATCTCAATCGAAAATTTCATTTTCTTAACCTGACGGCTATGCCCCGCTGGGGTCGAAGTATAGTCGGGAAAAGTGCTAATATAAACATATGACCCCTAAACGGGGTCATTACTAATTCAAACCTTTCTCTTGCCTTCCGACATTTCTTAACTTAATGACATTGCGCTCAGGGACCGGTTCGTTCTTAGTTTCATGTCGATGAAAAAATCTAATTCGCCAACAACGCACACATTTCAATTTGTGAAAGACTGCTTAAAATAAGTGAAGCTGAATATCTGTGCAATTTTTCCTCCGGGACTTCGAATACAAAATTTGTAACCGGTATTCGCTTAGATGGTTCAACTTTCGAATTAAACCCTTCTATATCCTTTCTCAATTGCAAAACGAGATTCGCACCGGGATTTCCCGCAAAAAATTCATTACCGAGGTTACCGTCTTCCATTAAAATGTCTTTCGTCTCGAAATCGGCCGGAATCACAGGCACTCCGATTGCGTTTTCAATGATAAGCTTTTTAATCTGTTCACAATTGCCGATCAGGTTCATTTTTATGGGATCTGACTGAACGGAACTGTTGCTCTTCATTTTAGAAATAATCTCCTCACTCTGCAAGTAACTATACATGCGGAGTTGTGTTTGTTTTGAAGCAGGATTTACATTGATCATTGCAAATTGAATTCCTGTTGCCAGTACCATTAAAATGGTAAACACAATGGTATTGACCTTGGTTTCGGGTTTCCGAATTCCATTAAAGAAATAAAGCGGAATAAAAACCAAAAAGGAAAGAGCAATAGCTGTGAACCACATGATAAGGCTTCCGGGCCAGTGTTCTATTCTGAATAAAACACCCATAGAAAATAAAATCATTGTAAGTGAACCTACTCCAATTTCGATTTTATCACGAAGCGTATTTTCTTGTTTGCTTTTAAAAATAAAAACCAGTGGCAGAAAAATCAGCGCAGCGCTCAGAATGGCGCTTGCCAGTAAAACATTCGCACCCGGCCAATGCATTACTTTAAAAAACGATCCGAAAATAAATGTAAATACGGAAAATGTTCCGCTTCCTATCATTAGTTTTTTCATGATATAATAATTTTTGAATTTTAGGTTTAATATTGTTTCCTTCTCTATTTCGACCAATTCAGTTTTATAAAATCCGGCAATGACTCTTTTGTAAAATATTTCGAAGTTTTCTTCCCCGTCAAACTCTGCTTCCAGAATACAACAAACATGATCGAGGATATCCATACGCAGACTTTCCAGTGTGATACCTCTTGCATTGATATCATCGGAGATATAATCTATCTGCTTCTCAGTGAGTGAATACATTCTGTTGTCCGGTTTTAGAATCAAGTAACATTCCAAGAGTTTTCATAAAGTCAGTCAGTTCATTTACTTTATCCTTCGTCGTAACTTTTCCTTTCTTGCTTAAAGTATAATACTTCCTCACCCGCTTTCCGATAAATTCCGACTCAGTCGTAACCAGTCCGTCATTCTCCAATGCATGCAGCGTAGGATATAAAGCGCCCTCCGTTATCTGAATTTTTTCGCCGGTCAGATCTTTCACCCTCTGCGTAATTTCATACCCATACATCTTCCTGTTATCTTCCAGTAACTTCAGCACAATCGTTTTCAATGTTCCTTTTATTAATTCCGATGAATAAATCATAGTTCCGAATTTATGAACGCAATATACATAAGAATATTATGTATTGGAGTGTTAAGTAAAAAATAAATACATATTTGACTTATTTTCAATATGTTAATTTTACACCAGGACCTAAAAATTTTAATAAAATAAGTAATTACAATTCACACCGTACACTTCTAATTAACATCATTTCTTTTTGTTTTATTTCAAGAACAGTTAAAAAAAGTTAAAAATGAATTGCATTACAATCAATTCATTTTCCAGATTGTATATTCCTTTACCTTTAAATTCTAACTATTAAAAAAAACACATCATGACTTCAGTAAATGTTTATTTAACCTTTAATGGTAATTGCGAAGAAGTATTCAACTTCTCCAATCAGTTTTCGGAGGCGAATTTTCTTACCTCGGCAGATTCAAAGACATGCCTCCAACAGATGGTCAATCAGTCAAAGGTGCCGACGGTGAAAAAATCATGCACGTAGGCTTGCCGATCAGCAAAGAGACTTCCTTAATGGGAAGCGATGTACTCGAAGGTTACGGACCGCCATTTATTGCCGGAAATAATTTTTCTGTATCAATCTCAACCGACAGTACAAGTAATGCCGATAACTTTTTCAAAAAGCTCTCTGCGGGTGGAACTCCGGTTATGCCAATGAATAAAACATTCTGGGGATCATATTTCGGAATGCTGGTAGATAAATATGGAATTAACTGGATGATAAGTTATGATGAAGCGCCTCAGACCCAATCAAACAATAAGTCTAAAGAAGCTTCAGTTGCATAACGAACTTTTCAATAGAATTTTAACCACGAATTACACGAATGGAACGAATAAAAATTTATTCTTCTTTCCTGGCAAGGCGGTATACTATTCCACAACTCACACTAAACTGCAACATCGAAGAAGGCGTAGTAGAACCGGTACCATAACTTCCACTGCCAAAATAAATATAGCCTCCGGTAGTTTGTGTAGTTGCCAAAAGCATTGTTTGCAATTTAATTCCGAAATTATCAGACATCCAAACATTTGAGCCCAAACGCATACCCCAGCTGAATTTAGTATCATTTCGGGTAATATTACTGTCCGGATCAGTCGCGCTTACAAAAAGAGCACCAAGCATAAATCCACCATAACCTTCCCACTTACCATTTTCCTTTCCAAAAAATCTGTTAAAGCCGGCCAATGCATAATTAAAAGAAAGATCAATATCCTTTTTTGCCTCTGCAGTATAGCCATCAGGGTAATAATATGTTGGCGCTTTGGTTTGCTGTCCGATATATAATAACTCAAACCCGTTAAAGTCAGGAATGAAAAATTCAAGTCCGGCCCCGAATTGCAGTCCGCCGTTTATCTTCCCGTTAAAATAATGGTAGGCATCATAATAAGAGTTAAACTTGTCGTCAAAGACATATCCCCCATACAAATTTATTCGCTTTTCCCCGGCATGAGTTTTTGTTATGAGAAGAAGCATAAAACACAGGGGCAATAAATATTTTTTCATAAACGAATATTAATTTTATCAATATAAGCTACTTAAGTCAATGGCTACAAAGTAAACATTTTGCATTTATTACCAAAGAACCCGCATCATATAAATATCTTTGCCTGCACTAAACATTTGCAACAAATCAATCGTGATGTAAACGGGAATCCGTCACAAAACCACTCAAAAAAACCACATGAAAAAGAACTTTACCCTGACTTATCTATGTATTTTCCTTTATCTAATTTCTTCGGCACAAACAACTTTCGAAAAGAGATGGGGCGGAGATGGCTATGAAGATGGCACAACAATTTGCCGGTTGGATAACGGAGGCTTTGCAATAGCAGGCACGGCATCGACCGATTCCACGGGACAGTTAGATATTTTCATTATGAAAACCGATTCCCTGGGCGATTCCTTATGGACAAAATATTTTGGAACTACTCCTTCTAATGACTTTCCGTCAAAAATTACCGAAACACAGGATGGCGGACTATTAATTTCCGCTACAACATATTCCATGTCTTCACAAGCACCCACACTAAGCGACTGGCTGATCATCAGAACAGACAGTATGGGCGATACATTATGGACAAAATTAATTCGCAATACCGGTAACGACAGGATGCAATATATAAGTGAAAACGCTGACCGTACTATTCTATGCTGCGGATGGATGTCGTCTAACGGCTGGGCCAAAGGCACGATGATGAAGTTAACGGAAACCGGAGATTCGCTTTGGTCTTTACAAATTGGTTCATCCGGAAATTCCTATGCTCAACTCTGCAAAGAGAACATTGATGGCAATTATATTCTGGCAGGCGGGTCACTCTCAGGAACCTATTATGGTTACGTAGGAGAATACGATACATCGGGAACATTTATCAATTATCATTCATATGATAAGCCAGGCACTGCAGAAATTGTCAATTCAGTAGATCATCTTCCACAGGGTGGATATCTGATCTCGGCCAAAACGGGAACTACACCCGGTTTCGATATATGGATTATCAGAACAAATGATTTATGGGATACGCTTTGGACAAAAACTTTTAACGACCCAGTTTATATGACTAAAATAGAAGACCGATTTCCATTTGGCGTCGTTGGTGACAGCGGTTGTATATTCGGTGGAATGAAACTTGGACCGGTAGATATGCAGGCAATCTTATACAGAGTGGATTCGACCGGTACAATTCAGTGGACACAGAATTTCGGTTATGCGGGAGATGACAAAGCGGATGAATTAATCACATTAGATGATGGCTTTGTTTTCTCGGGTTACGCGGGCTTACTCACAAATTCAACCGTTGATTGTTATATCGTAAAAACAGATTTCAATGGTATGGTTTCAACAATAAGTAATGTGGAAGAAAATTATCAGGATGCATTGAACCTATACCCTAATCCGGCTGCCGACTTTATACAATGGGAAAACTCCATAATCACGGTTATTGAAATTCGGATTTATTCTTTATCAGGATCAATAATTCAAAAAATTATTCCTGAAAAAGGAGAAAATAAAATTGATATAAGCTTTCTATCGAATGGGATGTACATTGCGGAATTTGTTTCCAAAAATGCAATAAGCAAAAAGCGTTTTACTGTAAACAGGAATTGAAAATTTAAGCTCGATTTTTGTAGTTTTGCATCCGCATAAATAATCGAATGAAAAAAAATCGTCTCTCTGCCCTGCTGTTGCTCAGCATTGCTTTATTATATTCCTGTGGTCCGTCAAAAAAAGTCAGCTTTAATATTACCCAACCGGCCGAAATAACATTACCCTCTGATGTCAGCACTATTTTATTAATTGACCGGACAAAATTTGACAACAAG
>CAZAON010000214.1:0-5442 GCA_964486655.1 uncultured Flavobacteriales bacterium | reverse complement strand
CATGCTGAAATCCGATTAAACAGGAACGTATAACTGTAAAGCGTTTAAAAATGGATTTGAAAATCAATGGGAAGGGCATCAAAGCATGGGGAAATGTGAACTGTAAGATTTTTTTACTGTCAGCATTGTTTGTTTTCAGCATGCATTTCTCATATGGATCTCACTCTTCAGGAAGTGATTTGCAATACACGTGGATTAGCGGAAGAACCTATCAGGTTACGGTATCATTTTACCGTGATTGTGCAGGTGTTGCCGCTCCCGCGAATATTACATTAAACGCTTTTTCTGCTACATGCGGTTCAAATCAAAACTACACTTTAAACCAGGTTGCCGGTACGGGTGTGGAAATTACATTTCCATGCAGAACGGTACAGACGATTTGTACAAATTCCGGTTCGCCATATGCCGGTTATCAGCTTTACCAGTATACCAATACAGTTACATTACCGCAAAATTGCTCCGACTGGAAATTCAGTTATTATGTTTGTTGCCGTAACTGTGCAATAACAACGCTTAACAATCCATGCAGTGATAATTTATATGTTGAAGCTACTCTTGATAATCTGACAGCTCCCACAAACAGTTCACCACAGTTTACGAATGTTCCCGTCGCTTTCCTTTGTACGAATCAGGGTTTTACTTACAATCACGGAGTATATGATCCTGATGGCGATTCATTGAGCTACTCATTTGTCGCACCAATGACTTATAATTCCGGTAACTCAACAGTGGGTACCGTATCTTTTATTTCAGGATACTCTGCCAGTCAGCCGCTAACTTCAAGTCCGGCCGTTACAATCAATCCTGTTAACGGAGATATAAATATGTTTCCAACTGTTACGGGTGAAATTGGTGCTACTGCGATACTAATTCGTGAATACAGGAATGGTGTTCAGATCGGAAGTGTAGTGCGGGATATGCAGTTTCTTACAAAAGCATGTAATCCGAATGTACTCCCGACTGCAACAGGTATTAACGGTTCAAACGTTTTTTCAATCACAGTTTGTCCGGGCAGTACTCTTTCGTTTAATGTCAATTCAAATGATTTAAATGCAACTGATACCGTTACCATGGTATATGCATCCGGAATACCGACTGCCAGCTTTACGAATAACGGAGCCCGTTTGCCTGTAGGAACTTTCACCTGGACACCTACACTGGCTGATGCCCGTTCACAACCTTATTCAATGATAGTTACTGTCCGCGATAATGCATGTCCGACCAACGGTTCACAGACGTACAGTTACTCAATCACGGTTCCGAAGTTAGCAGCGAATGCCACTTCGCCTACTGTCGGAGGATATAATATCGCCTGTAACGGGGCCAATACGGGATCCGCAACTGTTACTTATTCAGGAGGAAGTGCTCCATATTCATTTTTATGGAACCCTTCAGCACAGATCACACAGACTGCGACGAATCTTTCGCCGGGCAATTATACCGTCACTGTAACGGATGGAAACGGTTGTACAAAAAATGCATCCGTCACACTTAATGAGCCGCCGACTGCACCGGCAGTTGTCATCGGATCATCAACCAATGTCAGTTGTAACGGAGGCTCGGATGGTCTTGCTACCGCTTCGGCATCGGGCGGACTAGGTTCATATACTTATTTATGGACACCAACTGCTCAGTCAACGGTTACGGCATCCAATTTAACTGCCGGCGTATATACCGTTCGAATTACCGATTCAAATGGCTGCACCGCGCAACAGGGAGTATCAATTACTCAGCCCGCAGTTTTAAATGCCTCCGTACTTTCGTTTCAGAATGTATCCTGTAGAAACAATGCCAATGGAAGTATTAATGTAATAGTTGGCGGTGGAAACGCGCCTTACACTCATCATTGGTCAAACGGCGCGACCACAGCAAGTATTACAGGTCTTGCCGCGGCAACCTACGTCGACACCGTTCGCGATTCAAAAGGTTGTGCAACCCTTTTATCTCATACGATAACACAGCCGGGCAGTATTGTCAGTCTTCCTTCTTCATCCGTAACGGCATCAAATGTTTCTTGCTTTGGTTTGTCAGACGGATCGGCAAATGTAAATCCGGTTGGAGGAACTCCCGCTTATACGGTAACATGGTCGAACGGTGATGTTGGTAATAGCGCCGATTCATTATCGGGCGGATTATATACGGTTCATATCGTTGACGGAAACGGATGTACGTTTGACAGTACAATTTCCATTACAGAACCGTCACTTCTTACTTCAGCATTCACCAATTATTCGCTTGCACCTTCAGGAAACAATATTGATTGTTTCGGAAATAGCAATGGTAAAGTTAAAATTCAACCTTCGGGAGGAACTCCTCCTTATTCATATTCATGGACAAACGGGTCACTTACAGATTCGATCAGCGGTGTACCTGCAGGATCTTATACAGTACAGGTTACCGACCAGAACGGATGTGTTGTCAATAATACTGCAACAATAAATGAACCGCCTGCCGCATTGAATGATATTTTGGACATTCGAAATGTCGG
Source organism: uncultured Flavobacteriales bacterium (assembly GCA_964486655.1). GTDB lineage: Bacteria > Bacteroidota > Bacteroidia > AKYH767-A > 2013-40CM-41-45 > JADKIH01. Next base: position 2,954 of record CAZAON010000214.1, on the reverse strand, counting down.
TTGTAAGGGTGAATCTTCGGGCGGAATCAGGGTGGATGTTACCGGAGGAAGTGCGCCTTATTCTTATACATGGAGTCATGGTCCCTTTGTAACAGATACTGTCGGTGATTTATTTGCCGGATTTTATCAGGTAACAATTACCGACGTAAATAATTGCCAGCGAATTGATACGGTTACAATTCAGGAGCCGAATGTTATCGTACCCCTTATTTCTACTTCATCTTTTATCGGGGCTGTAAACGTCGTCTGTCATGGCGATGCTACCGGTTCTGCCACATTGAATGTAATGGGAGGAACTCCTCCGTATTCTTATCAATGGTCAACCGGTGACACTGCAAGTTCCATCGGAGGATTAGCAGCGGGAATTGTAACAGTAAGGGTAGAAGACAGCAACGGATGTTCAATGATCATAGATACTGCTTTGACAGAACCTCCTGCATTTGCATTCGCGCCAACCGTAAGTCATCCAAATTGCTATGGAGATAATTCAGGGTATCTTGTTTTAAATACAAGTGGTAGCGTCGGTCCGTACACATATACATGGTCTTCGGGACAAACAACAGATTCAGTTGCCAATTTAACTTCAGGAAATTATTCGGTCATCATTGAAGATGCGAATAGTTGCGCAGATACCATTTCATTCACATTAACCGATCCGGATTCAATTACCGCACATGCAACAGTTTCTGATTTTAACGGATATAACATCAGCTGTTTCGGCGCTAACACGGGTACAATTCAATTAAATCCAACAGGTGGTGATGGCACTTTCACCTATTTATGGAATAACTCCGCAACAACGGCAAATATTAACTCACTCATCACAGGTGTTTATGATGTTACAATTACCGATGGCCGCGGCTGTACGAGAGATACTTCTTTGTTCCTGACAGAGCCATTGGCTGTTAACGCGAATGTTAGTCTAACATCTTTCAATGGAACCGGTGTAAGCTGTAATGGGTATGCCGATGGTATGGCAAGAGCCGTTGTATCCGGTGGCGTAGCTCCTTATACTTATCTGTGGTCAAACGGAGATGTTCTTGATTCGGCGATGGGTCTCACCGCGGGTGCCTATACGTTGATGGTAACAGACAGCAATGGCTGTAACGCTTCGGTTCCGTTTACAATGACACAACCAACTCCGGTTTTGGCGAATCCGTCACTCTCTTCTTTCAATGGATATAACGTATCATGTTTTGGAGATTCATCCGGATGCATAACCATTAATCCGACCGGCGGATTTGCACCGTATACATTTGAATGGGACGTTAATGATACAATCACTTCACAAACGTTGTGTAACCTTTCTGCCGGTTCTTATCTGGTAAGAGTCGTTGATGCAAATGGTTGCAGGGTCGATACTGTTATTACTCTGAATACTCCAACACCTGTTATCACAAGTACTCAGATTTCAAATTATAACGGTTTCCAGATTCAGTGCAATGGCATGTCGAATGGTACGGTTAATCTTACTGTTTCCGGAGGTGTAACACCATACACTTACGCCTGGTCAACAGGAGCTACCTCTCAGAATATTTCCGGTTTGAATGCAGGGTCATACAGTGTCATCGTTACTGATGGTAACGGATGCAGCGATACATCCGCGATTACAATGAATGAGCCTCAGCCTGTGGTTGCATCAATATCGATGACTCCGGTTTCATGCCGGACTGATAATGGTACAGCAACATTAGCTCCGACATCAGGAACGGCTCCATTCAGCTATCTGTGGAATTCGGTTGGCCAGACTTCTGCTACGGCAGTAAATCTTCCGGCCGGCTGGCATACAGGAACTGTTACGGATAATTCAGGTTGCTCAGTCACAGACAGTATTTATGTCGATTCTATTCCGATGATGTCGTTGAATTTCTCCAATATTGTTTCGAACGACTGTCCGGGCAATGAAGTTGGAGGGGCGCAGATTGATATTTCGGGCGGACTGCCGCCATTTTCATATCAATGGCCGAATGGAGTTTCGGGAAATGTTAACACGAGCCTACCGGGCGGAAATGTGACTGTGACAGTGACGGATGCAAGCGGTTGCTCAGTAGATGTTGCAACAGTAATTCCTGAAATAGGAGGTTGCCAGATTGAACTTCCAAACGGATTTTCGCCTAATGGTGATGGCTACAACGATGGTTATGTAATTAAAAATATAGAGGGCTATCCTGATAATTATTTCCAGGTATATAACCGTTGGGGAAATATTGTTTTCCGGAGAGAAAATTATGCAAATCCCGACTGGATCGGCCAGAATATGAATGGCGAAGAATTGCCGGAAGGAACATATTTTGTAATTGTCGAATTGAGAGGACTGAATGTTAAGAAAAATACGTACGTAGATTTACGCAGATTTACGACGAGATAAATGTAAATCGCCAAAACGTCCGGTCAGCAGCCGGACGTTTTTTTTGGCCCTATTATGCCTTTTTCAACTGTGAATAATTCTTTTGATCAATTAGGCTTTAGTGAAATTCAAATAGTATTTTTAGCATCTGTTTGTGATATGAAGAAACTGGTCCTTTTATTAATTCTGTATTGCAGCACCAATCTTTTCGCGCAGGATGCCGAACTCGACAGTCTTCTGAATGTCCTGAAGACATCAAAAGAGGATACTGTAAAAGTGAATCTTCTGCTTTCCGTTGCCAAAAAATATTCGCTGACATCGCCCGAAAAAACCACTGAGTTTTCAGAACAGGCTCTTGAATTGTCAGGACGGTTAAATTATCTCAGGGGACAGGCATTGGCTTTAAAACAAATTGGAATTGTTTATTATAAAAAATCAAATTACACTGAAGCCATCAGTAACTGGCTTCAGTCTTCAGCAATTTTTGATTCGTTAAAAGATAAAGCAGGAGTAGCGAATATTCAAAGTAACATCGGCTCTACTTATTTTCAGCAGGGCGAGGATATAAAAGCGAACGAATATTATTTCGAGGCACTGAAAGCCGCCG
>CAZAON010000213.1:0-15168 GCA_964486655.1 uncultured Flavobacteriales bacterium | reverse complement strand
GTTGGCAACAAGGGGCTGGCAGGGAGATCTATTTTTAAAACATTAGAAAATTTCGGATTTCAATTAAATTATTATTCCAACCAAAAGGGCGATGAAGATGGTGATATATTGTTTATCGCTTCTCTTGAAAAACAAGATTTTAGAAATAAAGAAATAAACGACAGCCGCTTAAATCTATGTTGCCAAATACTAGGTCTTCACCTCGAGTATGACGAGTTGATAACAGACAGCACAATAGATTTGAACGATGCAATCATATTAAATGATGACAAGCCAATTTTTGAAAAACTAAATATTTCATGGACCGAAGAATGGAGAAAAAAAAGGATAGCAGACTACAGTCGTGATCTGGCCAATAATTTCAAATTGTCGCTTTTTAAATAAATCCGGTCGAATATTCCTTTTGGCACCCACAAAACGTCAGAGAAACATGATAGTGTCATAACGAGCCCTAACGTCTTTTAACGAAAAGAAAAAGCCCCATTCATTTCACGGGGCTTTTTGTTAATCTTAAAAAGTGTCTGTCTCAGTGTCGATGTTAGTTTTACACTGTCACCGACACTGTTTCGAGGTCCCGAGCGAAGTTTGAGTATACTTATATGCTGCTGGTTTGCTTGCAGATGCAAATGAGAAATCCGTTTAGCGAAACGTGAGCGAAACCTTTTAATAATCCTTAACAAGTGCATTCAACGGTATATTCAGAAACTCATTCAGATTCCTGATCATCTCAAGCGTTAATTTCCGTTTCCGGTTAAGAATTTTCGAAACTTTATCCTTTCCGCCTAAATACTTTGCAAGATCTTTTTGTTTTAGATTTTGCTGTTCCATCCTGTATTTAATTGCCTCTATGGGATCCGGAGCATTAATCTGGTAATGCTCATTCTCGTATTGTCCAATGAGCATCGCCAGAATATCAGCATCGTCACTTTCCTTTGTTCCTTTTTTAGCAAGAAATATTTTCTCGAACATAGCCAGTGCTTTGTTATAATCTCTTTCAGTTTTTATCACTTTGAATTCCATAATCAATTTTTTTGTCTTTAATAAACTTCTATCGTCGCTGCATCTATTTTATCATATTCTGCATGTGTTCCAATAAACTTTATGAATAACCATCCCTTCTGATAATTGATACTTGCAACAAGCCTGTATTTATTGCCTTTGATATTAAATACAACTCTGTCATTCGTGATTATATCTGCTGTTGCAAAATCGCCAATCACATCATTAGGTTTTCGCCAGTTTTTTGATCCCACATCATTGTACCACAATTCGAGAGGCTTTTTGGAATCAGCATGCTTTTTCCAGAATTTTAACAAAGTCCCACGGTTATGGATATTCATTGAATTCCTTTTACGGCGCTAATATACAACAAGGTTGCCATTTTGGCAACTTTTTATTAAGGGTTTTTTATTGGGTTTTTTATATGAAAATGAAAAGAGTCCTCAGTATTAGAAAAATCGGGTGGTTCAAATAAACCTTAAGGTTTTTGTTCGACAGTTAATATTTCCTGAGAGCTTACCTGACGCTTCCAGCTCGGCGATTTCTTTGAGTGATGGCCAAAGTGCGCGAGGGGATCCGATAGCTATCAGATTCCGCCGAACCGGGATTTTTCTAAAACTTTGAAAGTACAGATAATTAAATAATTACTCTTTGCTCAGCTAATAAACTTTTGTGCATAATGACCATGCCCGTGGGAAAAGATGGGCCTGTTTTTTTAGTAAATAATTTTCCGACTACCGCTTCGCGGAAAACAAAAACATCAGAAACCGCCCACTAGGTTTAATGATTGAGTGTAAGCCAGTGCGATGTGACACCCGATTGTTATCGGGTCCGCTGAACCGGTCTGATATTTAGTTTCAGTATTATTCTTAGTCTCGCTTAGTATTGAAAAAAAATCTCTTCGTTCAACACTCACGAAAGGATATTAGAGGTTCCCTTAAACAAAACGCAGAATAATCTACCGGCACATTAAGAGTAAATGTCCATTACTCATTTCATCAAAACCCTTTATTAATGCAGCCTTGTAGGGTATTGACTTAAAATATATATTTGTTTTAAAGACTGAGTTATAATTATGCTTAATCCTTTCGAGCTTTAAGAACAGAAAATCTCTCTGATAGTTAATTTAATGAAATCCAAAATATATATGAAAAACACTCTACTACTATTATTAGGAATGATCTGTTTTATCCCTGAAATAATCGCCCAATCGGCACCTCAGGCCATACCATACCAGGCAATTATCAGGGATAACCAGGGAAATCCAAAGCCCAACTTTCAGATAACCATGAAATTTTCAATCCTTGACGGCTCATCAAACGGAACTGCAGTTTTCGCGGAAACGCAAAGTCTGATTTCAAATCCCCTGGGACTGATTGTGGCGGAAATCGGCCGTGGAACAGTCGTACAAGGCAACTTCTCTGCAATAGACTGGGGAGGAAGCGCTAAATATCTGAAAGTGGAAGGCGACACTATCGGCGGGATTTATTTCACCTTCGGCACACAGGAACTGCTCAGTGTACCTTATGCACTCTATTCCGGCGGAACATCAAACTGGATGAGAGTGATGAATGATCTTTACAGTTTAAATCCCGGCAAGGTGGGAATTGGCACAACCAATCCGCTGCATAAACTGGATGTAAGAGGAAATTTATTTGTAGGAACGCGGAATCCAACAAACTTTACAACGATGTCAACAGGTGATGCGATTTATCTGGGCGATTCGCGATCATATTTAGCAAACTACCTGGGTGATACAATCAACGGCTCTTACAACTGGGTTAACCTGATGTGCCATCCGTTTTCAGCAGGAATTATTTTGGGTTTATCCGGCCCTGATGACACAGATCCGCATTCCGCTCCTGTTCCACTTATGACCTTAGGCGCGAATGGGAAATCAGGAATAGGAATGGGAGCTTTTAATCCGGATGGTGTCTTTCATATTAAGCCTGATCAGTTCATTGATGAATTAGTCGTTGGAGAAAATCTATGGAATGTGAATGATGCGGCGAACAGAATTCAATTAGGAAATTCCACAAGCAGCGTATTCTTAAGAATCGGCCAGTCCAATTCCAGCTACGCATCATTGGGATGGATTTACAATCCTGATTCGACATTGGCTTATGCACATTACAGCACTCAGGGAATCTATCAGCCACTTGTATTGCAACGCGATGGCGGAAATTTAGGAATAGCAACAGTTACGCCCGCTGCAAGATTACATGTAGGAAACGTCAGTGACCAGAATGCACTTCGTCTTGGTTCAAGAGGAGATATCTTCGACTGGAATTATTATGTTGATGTAGCCGGCTTAGGTTCATTGCGACTGAGAGACGGCAATAACAATCCGAAAATGTGCTGGGTTGCCGGTGGCGGTGGCCAGGTTGGAGTCGGAACGGAAAATCCTTCAGCCATGTTAAGTGTGAATGGGACCTTAGCGATAGGTTCAAATTTTTCAAGCCGGTTATACTGGTTCAGTCAAAACATATTCAGTCTTCCTCCAAACAGCGCAGTCTTCGAGGGAAACGTCGGGATAGGAACGCTTACCCCTGCTGAGAAACTATCCGTTTCAGGAAACATTTGTTACACCGGCTCCATTGCCGCCTGCTCCGATATCCGTTATAAAAAAACCATCGCCCCACTTACCCATTGCCTGGACAATGTCAGCCGTTTGCAGGGTGTCAGCTATTACTGGAAACAGGATGAATTCCCCGACAAACAATTCAAAGACAAAAAAGAGATTGGAGTTATAGCGCAGGAAGTAGAAAAGATTTATCCGGAACTTGTAATTACAGATGCGAATGGGTACAAATCAGTTGACTACTCTAAGTTTACACCAATCCTTATCGAAGCGATGAAGGAATTAATACAACAAAAAGATTATTTGGAAAAGCGGGTCGCAACCCTGGAAAATGAAAATTCAAATATGAGGAGCGATCTGGATCTGATAAAGACAAAACTTGGAATTGAGGCGAAAGCGCAGAAATGATTTTAGATTTTGCGGCATTAATTGTCACGTGGTCTTACCTGACTTTCGAATAAAGAATTTAGGTTACACCGCTTCTAAAGGACGGGCATTCGTCCGAAGTGCGGTAGAGTTTAGCGGAGGCAGGAAATAAGTACGTCGCAGCAGGGTTGAATGGTTTAGCCATCAAATCACTTTTAGTCATAACCCAAATCCAAATAAGACTGCAAAAAAAAGTGGGGTCAGGATGCCGGAATCAAATGTTAATGCCGGGGTCAAGATGCCGGAATGACTAATTTTACCTGGGGTCAGTATGACGGAACGACCTTTATAGAGTGTCAACATGCCGGAATTATTCCTTGCCCCTGGGTTCAGCATGCCCGGAATGAGGGGTCAGGATGCGCTGGAGTAAACACATGGAACCGAAACGAATTATTTAACCAAGTGACTTGATCGTTCGAAATATTCCTGGAATCAATGATTTTGAACTTGAGGTTCGGAATTAACAAAAGTGAACCTCTTTATCCAACCCGGGGTTTAGATTTTTCCTAAGTAGTAATACAACAATGTTTAATTTATTTGGAACAATACTAATGAGCACTGAATTTCGAGATAAAATACTCTCTATGAAAACTACTTTGGTTCATGTTCCTTTAAATATTTTTCTGCTAATGCATGAAACTTTCTTATCAATGTTGGAAATACGTCTAACAAGCGATAAGAAAGCATAATTATATACAATGAACAAATTAGAACAATACTGGTAATTGTAAATAGTATCCAGCCAAATTGCTGAATGGAAAGGAAATAAATTGTTATAGCTATAAAAGCCCGAAAAACTAAAATGAAATTTGCTTCCAGGTTTTCCTTTGGAATTTTCAACTCTGTTTCCATTTTTTGATACAATTCTGGTGTAAGTTCATTTTTTAGCTGTTGATACATTTCTATCATCATGCCTTTTGTAATTCGAATTGGTGTTGCATACCTTGAAGCTTTTGATATCTGCTTTAAGTTTTTATCAATTGTTTCTTTCTTTATTTGATAATAAACTATTTCACGAGTAAGTTTTAAAGTCTGGAAATGATTTATAGACGTAAAAATAATTAAAGCGATAAATTGCGAAACAGACCAAACTGCAATAAAGATACTGAACGGAATGAAGAAATTCCCTTTAATAAAAAAATTTAGTATTCCCTTATAATCATTGTAGTTTAACCAAGCATATTCTCCATAAAACATTTCAAAAATAAAAGAAGCAATGCTAATGTTAAATAATAGACTCGCCAATTTTCGAAATGAAGGATATATCGATTTACCTTTAAAATAATCAGCTACAATAAGAAATATTTCGTTCATTTTGATAGTAAATAATAAATCCTTGATTTAATTTAATTTAATGTGGTTTCCTTTTTTTAGCAGTTGTATTATTTTTTGAAAGAGGAGTTGCAACATCATTTGTATCTGAACTTTTTTTGCCATCTTCCCAGTCCTTTGTAATTGTCTTGTAATCTGGAAATTTTTTATCAATATCATTCAACCACTTCTCAATAAATTTTGGATTATCACTATTGGGCTTCGGATTAGCCGTATTAACTCTCATCTGGACCGGGGTCCTAACTCCATCGCCCATAATAATAGCTACCTGCTGTGGTAAAACTGGAAGTTGCTGCAATATATCCTCGTTTGCAGATGAAACTAATTGTTTCACGTATTTTTGGTCATCAGGATTTTGAAGTCTATGAACAATAAATGAATTGCATTGAGAGAGAACTGTTTTAGATAATTCAGATGGTCGTTGACTTGAAACCATTAACGACAAACCAAACTTTCTTCCTTCCCTTGCGACCCTTTCAAAAACTCTTTTTGAAATTGAAACTTTATCACCTCTATCCTTTTCAGGAATGTAGTTCTGAGCTTCTTCCAATACTATCACAACTGGAAATTCGCCTCTTTTCTTATTGTTGAAACGAGAAAGGAACTCCAGAACTAACCTTCCAATCAGGCCAGTAATTGTTTCTAAAACTTCAAAGGGAATCAAAGACATGTCAATAATTGTAATTTGATTTGGCTTCTCTTCATTTACTTTATCAGGTTCATTATTTGCAACCTGTTTTACAAAATACTTAGTATAAATATCAGTATCTGATAAATTGGCTATTTTGAAATAATCACCAAGAATAAAGGCTAAAAATTTTGATAAAGAATCATTGATGTTTTCGGACTGATTAAGCAAAAGGGGTTCTGCAATTCTTTCATCATTTATATATGCTTGAAGTCTTAACCGAAGTGTCGAAACAAACTCCCTAATTCTATTATTCGAAGTTTCAGTTTCATTTATTGCCTCATCAATAAATGTTGAAATCATTGCATCATAATTAAACCAAATTGGTAAATCTATATTCTTATCTTGAAGAACCTTCTTTGTTGAAATAAAAACATTTAATTTTCTCAATTCTTCAGCCAAATCATTTGAAACTTCAAAAAGAGTTTGTTGATGCAAATGCTCATTAATATAACCTCGATCATTTAATGTCAGCTTTACACCATTATTTGCAAATAATTTTCTTAAAATGTCAACGATGCTTTTAAAATCAAAACCAATTTTTAACTCAATAAGATATTTTGCAATCCCAACAACATCGTAATAAATAATTTGCTTAAGCTTATTTTGTTCTCCTGCTCTTGTCAGCTCAAATATTTCATTTAAACGGTTAAACCAAAATTGCGGAATGGTTTCTCCATCGAAAGATTGAGTATTATTTTTTGCTAATCCAATTGCACGCTTTAAAATTGGAGATTGTGTATTGGCACTTGGGTCAAATAAAAATTCGAAATCATCGTAATTCATAAACCAAAATGGAACCTTTAAACCTTCTTTATCAATACAAATTGCATTTACTAATGCCTTTTCATTATATATATTAGTTGTGTCATCACCAAAAAAAGCTCTTTTGTATTCTCCATTTGTGTCAAATATTATAAAGTGAGCATTTTGCAAACGTTTACCGTCTTTATATTCAAACGAAAATAAGCTTTGCAGAATTGAAGCAACTGTACAAGATTTACCAGAGCCCGTATTTCCCAACACCGCAGAATGTTTGCCAAAAAATTTATCAGGGTTTATTCTAATGTGATAATCAGAAAATGCTGGTGAAGTGCCTATTGGTAAAAAATAATCTTTTGAATAATCAATTCCTTCCTTTGGTGCCGTGTCAAATATTTTATCTAAATCGTCTTTCACCACATACCAAACTGGGTTGTCAAGAATCGGATAATTGTATACTCCTTGCAGATATTCTTTGCTATTCTCAATAGTCCCAATCATTGTTGCAACTAAATATCTCTGTGCTTTTGGCAGTGTTATATAACCACTTGTTTTTTCTATTTCTGTTTCATCCTGAATTTTCACTCGTGTTACGATTGCAACAATCCTATCTGCACCTACTGGAATAATCAGGTATGAATTTATCCTTGCGATTTCATATATGTCATTGAACCCGCTTTTATACAAACTTTTTAGGCCTTCATCAAGCTGAACTACAACACGAAAGCTATCAACGGAAATTACTTTCCCAATTTTTTTCTCACTCATAAGACCGGAGTTGTTGGAGGTGTTTTTGTAGAGCCATCATCAAATAGTTTTCGCAAAGTATCAGCTATTTTCTCATAAGTATTCATTTCAATCAAGTCAGGTAAAAGTTGTTCAACGAAGAATGAAAAACTTCCAAGTTGTTCACCTTCCAAAATAATTACTCTTGGGTCTTTCAAATCTCTTAGTTTCTTTATTTCATCACTCGTTTTAGAACCATTAAAATCAATAATAATTAAAGTGAACGATGGAATTGTCAATGCCTGATATATAATATCGTTGATGTGCTCATCACTAAATGAGTAACCGTATGTAATCAGAACTGATTGTGATTGTGAAATAGTTGAAGCAAACTGTCTAAACAATTCCGAATATGGGAAATCTAAAGCGAAAGATTTTTTTGCAGTAGTCGGATAAATCATTATGTTTTCAAAATCCTTCATTCCTCGAATGACTTCAATTGGAACTTCTGAAATACCATAAACATTATTTTCTGATGGAGTTTCCTTTAACCAAGTCAATGAGCCATGAATTTTGTAATAACGTAAAACCTTTTCAATTCTTTGGACCTTTCCTTGAGTAGTTGAACCAGGGAAAAATAAATCATATTCAAATGTTTCTGGTTTAAAGGTTCTTTTTTGAAATCCTGAAAATCCACTTATGAAATTTACTCCCAATTTGTCAAAAGCGTATTCAAATGCTAAATCATAATTTGTTGTAAATATATTTGCTCTTTTTAAATTCAATGGTCTCTGCAAAATCTTCTTGGTAAACTTCTCATGATATAATGATTTATTCGTTGCAAGATTTGTTTTTTCTTCGCTCGTCAGCCAAGTTGCGTTTGGCAGTTTTTCAATATCACACAATTCAAATAAGCCTTGCTTAATTGTTCGGATTAAATCCGAAAGATGTTTAAGGTTTACGGCAGATGGATTGAGCTCAAAAATATATTCTTGTGCTACCAAATAGTTTAATAATTTTTCAAGGGAATATTCAATATCTCCACTACCAATTCTTTTTTCAGGATCACTTTTTTGCAATTGTTTAATTGTAGATATAAACTCTTTATATAAGACATCAGGAGTCGACATGGTGCCAACAAGAACACTTGTTGCTTTAATTCTGTCCTCAATTATTTTAGGAATGTTCGCAATAGATACAGAACCAATATTCATTGAAGACCCGGCTCCAAAAAGAAAACTCACATTGTCAAGCTCCAAATAACTTTTTAAGAGGATTTTAATTTTTTGAATGCCTTTACTGTCTTTTTCCCAATTTGGAAGCTCATCAACACCTTCAATGAAAAGGTTATTTTTTAACGTATCAATTTTCATAAGTATAGATTTTCTCCAACTCAATTTGTTTTGATTTCAATGCATCTTTTAATGCTACTTGCAAAAGTACTTCGATATAGTTTTGATTTTTATGAATTGTTTTTGTTAGCTCATCACAAAGATTTATTATGTTTTCAATTTCACTTACAATTCGATCCTGTTCATAAATCGGTGGAAGTGGAATTAAAAATTGTTCAAGATTATATTTTGGCAAACCCTCTCTTCCATCTCCTGTTGTTGAACTAAAAATTAATTTTTGAAAGTATGGGGATAAAACAATATTGTGTAAATATTTATTATTGATAAAAAGGGGTCTTATTATACAAACATGCTGACTAACATTACCTTCTTTAAAATCATTAGGAACCATCGCACATCTTCCCATTGAACCGCCAGTAATGTTTAATAGAATATCATTAGCATTTACAACTGTTCCTTTCATTTGCTTATGTACATCATCTGAAATGAAATTAATATCGTCATACACTAATCCGTAATTGTAAATATTCTGAGAGCGAAAAAAAGGAATTCCATTTTTTGAGTAATTACTTCCTTTTGGGGTACTACCAGAACCAATTTTTAAACATAGTTCACCCAGCCTGCACCAAATCCAATTTTCTGGAATGTCAAATGGGATTTCATCTTGATCAATAGCAGGAGGAGGTTTTTCCTTTTTGAGTTTTTTTTCTAATGTAAGTTTTTCCTTTTCCAATCTTATCTTCTTCAAAAGATCGCTGGCATTTCCATCTTTAGTATGCTGTGTTGTTAATTTACCTTGAATTGCTTCATTTAAAAAGGATAGACGTAGCTTTTTTACTAATAATTGCTGATGAGAAAATTCTTTTGAAAGACTAATCCCATTTAACTTTAACTTCTGAAGATGCTTAATATCAGATTCCACTTCACCATTAAAGTATATTCTATTTTGTAAACTACTATTACAAAATGCAGTCAAATAATCTAATATTAACCTTTGCTCTTCTATCGGAGGTATTGGTATTGATACCGAATTCAAGTGAGTAGAGCCAAAGTTAGGTTGCATACCCATCAACTGAGGTATTAGCTGATTTCTGAAAAAAGGTGTTTTTAAAAAAATGTATAAAAAATTATTTAGCAATCCTTTTTCAGAAAAACTTCTCAATCGCATAGTGCTTGTGTTGAGAATGACCTTATACTTAGGGTCTTCATACCAACATGTTTTTCCCCATGAACCACCAGAACTTGCAAATAAAATATCTGCATCTTCAATAGTAAAATGCTCGTATTTGTCTTTGTATTCCTCTTTGGAAATATATCTTTCAGTTAAATCAAGCATCAACTTATCCTGAGTGATATTCTGAACATTCAGAAGTTTAATTCCACTTGTCCTATATTGATGAGTTCGTATTCCTGGTCCTTCTTGATAGAAAACAAAATCTGATAGTAAATGCCATTCCCAATTTTTAGGAATTTCAAAGCGAAGTACGGTGATTTCATTTTTAGGTTTGGAATTATTTAACCTTAATTTTCTTTTCTTCAACAAGGCAATTTTTTCCTTTTCAATTAATTTAATAAGGTCGGTAGATTTTTTATTTGTTAAAGGCAACTCAGATTTTGAGACGAGGTGTCGTAAAATATATTCAAAATAAAATCCCAGGGAATGTTTGGCAACACTTTCCCAATCTGTACCTTCAAATTTTATTGTTTTTCTTCCTCTGCTCATTTAACAACTTCCTTAATTTGATTAAGTATTTGTTGGCTTAAGGAAAATGAGGTTTCCAACATTTGAACAACTTCACTGCTTGAATGTTCAATTTCTTCTTCTTCTTGATTCGGATTTTTAATGTCCAAATTATAACCTGATTCAATAATCGATTGAATTGAGACTTTCCAACTCACTTCACTTTGCACTCTATTTTTCCACCATTTTTTAATTGGTGCAAGCTCTTCTAGTTTTAAAGGATTAGTTTTGGAATAAGACTTAACTCCATCGAGGTATTTATGTTGGTAATACCAAATTTCTTTGGTCGGTTTACCTTTTTCAAAAAATAGAAGATTTGTTGGTACTTGGGCATAGGGTTTAAAAACTGAATTAGGTAATCGAATTATCGTATGAAGATTACATTCCTCCAATAAGCGTTGCCTTATTCTTTGTTTAATTCCATCACCAGTCAAACTTGCATCAGGTAAAACAATACCTGCTCTGCCACCATGTTTCAATAAATGAATCATCAAAATTAAAAACAAGTCAGCACTTTCTTTCGTTCTGTAATTTAACGGGAAATTATTTTCGTTGTTATTTGCAACAATGCCTCCAAAAGGTGGATTAGCAATAATTATATCTACACGATGTTTTTCCGTAAAGTTGCTTAACGGTTGATCAAGTGCATCGCCAAAACGAATATTAGGAACTTCAATATCATGTAGAATTAGGTTTGTTGTTGCCAACAAATAAGGAAGGGGTTTGTATTCCCAACCAACTACATTCTCTTGCAATGCTTTTCTTGCCTCAATGCTATTAGCTTTCTTCTTTAAATGCTCTATAGCGCAAGTCAGAAAGCCACCAGTACCACAAGCTGGGTCTAAGATTTTTTCCCCTTCCTTTGGGCTTATAATGTCAGTGATAAATTGTGTTATAGCTCTTGGTGTATAGAACTCTCCACTTTTTCCTGCACTTTGTAATTCCTTTAAAATGCTCTCGTATAAATCACCAAAAGCATGACGATCTTTTGCAACATTGAAATCAATTTCATTTAATTTGTTTAAAACTTTGCGAATATTGATACCGCTTTTCATGTAATTGTTGTTGCCATCAAATACTTCACGAACTATCAAAGCTCTGCGGTTACCAGTACTTACATTTAAGTTTCGCAAAGCAGGAAATAATTTTCTGTCCACAAATTCTAATAGTTTATCACCTGTCATTCCTTCATCGTCTCCTGCCCAATTTCCTTTTTCTTTAATCCAATGAAATTCTGCTGGAATTGGTGACTTATATTTTGAATCCATCATTTCCATTTCCAAGTCTTTGTCTGAAAATATTTTTAAGAACAGCATCCATCCTAATTGTTCAATCCGTTGGGCATCTCCATTCAATCCAGTGTCTTGCCACATAATTGTCCTAATTGCCTGTATTGTTCCTGAAATATTCCTCATTTATTTATGCTGTTTTATATAGTTCAATTTCCAATTCTCTAATAGCTTTCATATACTCCTCTTTGCTCCCAAACTCTTTTACAATTTCTGTAGGTGATCCAAATTCAGTTAGTGGTTTAACTTTTAAAACTTCCAAACTCTCTATGTTTTCAATCCCTTCGTCAGCATACTTATCAAGTAACGCTTCGAGTACTTTTCGGCTTTGGTCTCCAAATTTGGTAAAGTAATTCCGCTTACGGACATTATTGGCTCTTTCTTTCCGTGTAAGAGGTGGTTGATCATATGCAACATGACAAATTAGATCAAACAGGTCTAACTTGTTTTCAACGGCTTCCATTAATGCCTCTGTCAATACTCCTTGTTGTTGTAATTCCTGTATGATTGCTTCCTTCCTTTCAGTTTCATTCCATTTATTTAAGAAGTCATCAAGTGATGCATATTTCCCCTTTATTATTTCCCTAGTATGGTCCTTTAAACTTGAAGTAATGGGTCTGCCGTTCTGATCAAAAAATAATTCACGGGAAACAAGGACGGACACATCGATTCCATTTACAAATACTTTCTTTCTTGGTTCCTTTTCTTCCCATGATCCTTCAACTTTCGGTTTAGGATATCGAATGGTTGGCTTCTCAAATTCAACTTCCTTCCCAGATACGTCATCAGTGACTTGCTCTGTATTCTGTTCCTCTTCGTCAACTACATCTGTTAAGTCAACGTCCTGAGAAACGGGCTTAACCCGAATTGGATCACCATCATAATCTTTGTCGGCAAAAAGGTCTGTTGCGTTTCGGAAATCCAATATTGTAAAATAAAGTTTTCCAAACTCTTCATTGATGCGAGTTCCTCTGCCGATGATCTGTTTGAATTTCGTCATGCTTGTTATATTAGAATCAAGCACAATCAGTTTGCAGGTTTGAGCATCAACACCAGTGGTCATTAGCTCAGACGTGGTCGCAATAACAGGATATTTTTCTTCGGGATTTATAAAGTTGTCGAGTTCCTTTTTTCCGATATCGTTATCGCCAGTTATCTGCATTACATATTTATCATTTTCAGCTACAAGATCACTGTTTTCATTTGCAATAAATCTTCGCATCCCTTCAGCGTGTTCGATATCACAACAAAATACGATTGTCTTCGAAAAACGGTCTGTGCCTTTAAGTAGTTCCGTAATCTTTTGTGCAACAATCTTCCTGCGCTCGTCAACTACGATATTCTTATCGAAATCTGTTCGATTATAAATCCTGTCATCGACAATTTTTCCGTCCTTGTCCATAAAACCTTTTGGTGGTCTCCATCCTTCCAAGTCAATATTTAACCCTACCCGTACAACCCTATAAGGAGCCAGGAAACCATCGTCTATCCCTTTCTTCAGGGAATATGTATAAATCGGATCACCAAAATATTCTGAATTGCTGGTCACCTCATCTTCTTTTGGGGTAGCTGTCAGACCAATTTGTGTTGCTTTGTTAAAATATTCAAGAATCTTTCTCCATGCACTATCTTCCCTTGCGCTACCACGATGACACTCATCCACGATTATCAGGTCAAAGAAGTCAGGGCTGAAATCCTTATATGCATCTTCAATGCTTTCATCGCTATTTGTTAATCCCTGGTAAATTCCGAGAAATATTTCATAAGCCTTATCGCTGCTATCAATACCTCTCTTCTTAGTTGAGATTAGTTTCTCTTTTCCTCCAACATCAACGACCTTCTTTTTGATGATGGTCATTTTGTCCTTGAAGTATTTGAAATCCCCTCTTCGGGTCTGATCGATAAGATTATTACGGTCTGTCAAAAACAATATTCGTTTCTTGACTCCGGCTTTCCATAACCGATGAACAATCTGGAATGCAGTATATGTTTTTCCGGTCCCGGTGGCCATAACCAGGAGGATTCTGTTCTGTCCTTTAGCAATGGCTTCTACGGTCCGGTTAATTGCAATCTGCTGGTAGTACCTGGGTTTGCGACCGGTTCCGTCAAAGTAATAATCCTGTCCGGCAATTCTTTCTTCTTCTGGAGATTCGATTCCTTTAAATTTTTTGTACTTATTCCATAGTTGTTCAGGAGTCGGGAAATTATCGATAGATAATTCTGTTTCAATATCGCCATCAGAAACAGTTCTGTCATGGAAAACAAATCCGTCTCCGTTGCTTGAGAATACACATGGGAGATCCAAAGCCTTAGCGTAGTCCAGGGCTTGCTGCATTCCTGCCCCAACTGTATGGTTATTGTCCTTTGCCTCGATAATTGCAATTGGGATATTAGCTTTGTAATACAAAATGTAATCAGCTCGTTTCGCCTGGCCCCTGGCAGTGAGCTTACCACGGACATAAATCTTCCCATCGGTAAAGGAAACCTCCTCCAATATCTGAACCAGCTTATCCCAGCCGGCCTTTTCGAGCGCCGGGGTGATGAACTTGGTGCATATATCGCGTTCGGATAACGACTTCTTATCGATCATTGAAAAGATGCTATAATAGATGAAATTCAGCTTCGGAAATTACTCTTTTTCCAGAAGTAAAAATCCTGATTCCGTTAAATTTTGATTGAAAATAGGAAAATTTAAGAAAATCAGGGGAACAGGTTTTAAGATTTGAGACTTCTTCTTGTCGTAAAAATCGACACAAAGTCCACCATTAAATTTTGTAAACTTACCGCATTCAATACATTCAGCCATATTTAAGTTTTAATACTTAATTAAATTTTGTTGAATTAAAAATAATATTGTGATTTAGTTAAAGTCCCATACAAATAAAATAATTTCTTAATTAGCCCTTTCGTTATATGATTCATTAAAAAGTTCTTTTAAAAAATCTCGCTTTTTAGCAAGGTCACCTTTCCCAAGCCTGAATTTTATCCGACCCGATCTTTTTCCAATTGAAACAATTTCTAACTCATTTTCCTCAATTTTATTAGTCCAACCTTCAATATCTGTTACTTTTACCTCAGTTCTGACAAATTTTTGTTTAGGTAGAAATAAGATAAAATTAAAAGGTCGATTTCTATTTAGTAATCCGATATAGTTTTGAGTATACCCTAGATTTAACTCTGGGTCAATCTCCTTTAGGATTTCCAGACATTCATCAACTACCTTAAGACTATCTTTATTGGTTTTATTGTCCCAATAAATTCTGTCTTTTTTT
>CAZAON010000212.1:0-14714 GCA_964486655.1 uncultured Flavobacteriales bacterium | reverse complement strand
AACGACACTGTTCGTATCGCTACAACGATGAATAATATTGCCGCAGTTTATCAGCGAAAAGATAATACACAGAATAAGGCACTGCAGTTTTATCAGAACTCACTTGTTTACGGAATAAGGATTGGAGATGCAGATACCAGACGGTCATTGGTTGGAGCTACCTATGCCGGTCTGGGTGAAGTGTACATTAAAAAGAGCCAGACAGATACATTGAATAAAAATGCTTACCTGGATACTGCTTTGAACTACACCGAGCTGGCGATTTTCCAGTTCAAAGACATGATTGATGAGACATATGCATTGAATCAGCTTGGGAAAATTTATGTACTGAAAAATGATTACGATAACGCAATTGTTTTTCAGAAGCGTGCATTACAATTGGCAGAGAAATATGAATCAACCGACGATGTTGCATTGTCTTTGGTTGGACTTGCACAATCTTATCAGAAGAAAAAGGATTATAGGACTGCTTTGGCCACCTTTAAGCAAGCAGAGAAATATGCGAAGGAAACAAATGCCATTTACAGTCTGAAAGATATTTATGAAGGCCAGGCATATTCATATGCTACACTGAAAGATTATTTTAATGCCTATAATTACCAGTTGAAATTATTGACCGCAAAGGATACAATTTATAATGCCGATCAGGAAAAGAAGTTACAGGGTGTGCAGTTCACTTTTGATCTGGAGAAAAAGCAGGGTCAGATTAATTTACTTACTAAGGATAAACAAATTCAGGAGCAGGAGATCCGCAGACAGAAGCTCGTAAGAAATGGTTTCATCGGTGGTTTCGCCATTGTCTTATTATTCGCCGGAGTGTTTTTCAGTCAGCGTAACCGCATTTCGAAAGAGAAGAAGAGAAGTGATGAGTTGTTGTTAAACATCCTTCCATCAGAAACAGCGGAAGAATTAAAGGCAACAGGAACCGCGAAGGCAAAGAGTTTCGATCTTGTTTCCGTATTGTTCACCGACTTCAAGAACTTTACTCAGGCCAGTGAATTATTAAGTCCGGAAGAACTTGTTCGCGAAATTAATTACTGCTATAGCGAATTCGACAGGATAATTACAAAATACGGTATTGAAAAAATTAAAACGATTGGTGATGCATATATGTGTGCGGGCGGTTTGCCGGCCACAAATACCACGCATCCCGAGGATGTTGTCAGAGCCGGTCTGGAGATGCAGAAATTTATCATTAAGAATAAGGAAGAACGCATCGCTCAGGGCAAACCTTATTTTGAGCTGAGGCTGGGAATTCATACAGGTCCGGTCGTTGCCGGAATCGTCGGGATAAAAAAATTCGCCTATGATATCTGGGGAGATACGGTGAATACAGCTTCCAGGATGGAAAGCAGCGGCGAAATTGGAAAAGTGAATGTAAGCGGTGCTACTTATGAACTTATTAAAGGCAAGTTCAGATGCATTCACCGGGGCAAGATTAAGGCGAAAAATAAGGGTGAAATTGACATGTATTTTGTTGAAGCAGACGGCGTGATTGAGACCGTTGAGCATATTACTGTTGATCCGGACAAAGAACAGGTCTGATAATTGCTTTTTACCAAGCACTTCACTATTATTACCAATTACTCAGCCTTAAAAGCTGTTTGATAGTTTTTGATTTGGGCATTGGACCCCGTTTAACTATTTTTGGTTCAGTTGAATAGCATATTTTAGATAATACAGATATGCTTTCATAATTACCGGAATAATGTTATCCCGGTAACAGGGGGGTCTGTTTTATACAGAATGTTGAATTTTTAATACCACACGCCATGAAAACAGCTTTAAAGTTGAAAGCAATTATTTTGCTTTTTTCCGGACTGATCCTCGCAGGAAGTTCCCGGTCACAGACCATTCAAATTTCTTTAAGAAATGACACCGTGGTGTCAGCTTCTCAATACGAGTTTGATGTTTACGTCACGCTTACCTCGGCCGGATCGCTGAATTTCCGTGGACTACAATTTGCCATAATGATTGACTCGACCTTTGTTAATCGTTCATCCAACGTTTGTTCTCCCGGAAGTGGAGCTGTTGCGTTAGTGGCCGGTACCAACGGTTTTGCCGGAAGCGGATGGAATGATTTTTCATATACGACAGGAACTCCAAACCCTAATACCGGATTTGGATATGTAAACATTACACAAAATCCTTCACCTACTTTTTTAATTCCAACTGTTTTGAACAGCGGGGTTGCAAAAAGACTGGGAAGAATCAGGGTCATTTCAGCTTCGAATCTAAGTTGCCTGCGAAAACCTAACATTTCAGTTTATACAGGACCAAATAATGCGACATGCGGTGGTGGCAATGTTCAACGTTATAGCATGACTGCTACCTACTGGTCAGGTTCTACATCTGTACAGATTTCTAGTGGAAGTATAACACTTTCGAATTTACTCACTTCTAATCCGCTTTCATTTACATCGCATCCAACCCCTGTTGTCAATACTCAGGTTGGTAAATCATTTAGTCTATCCGGAACAGTTGCCAACAGTTTTCCCGGATTTCCGGTATTGTACCAGTGGTATGAAAATGGTTTGCCACTTTCAAACGGAGGCATTTATTCGGGAGTAACAACTGCCACATTAAATTTTAATGGTATCACTTCTGCATTAAACGGTAATACATATTATCTCAAAGCTTCAATTTGCAGTAACACTACTAATTCATTTACGCCTGTTAATTCGAATATATCAACGATGACAGTTAAGGGTTGTTCTCCTTCGGCAACTTTTGGAACCCTGAATTGTTTTAATGATACGACTACTGCCAGTCTGAATATTAATTTATTTAATACGACCGGATTTCCTATTTCATATCAATTCAACGGAGGAACAGGGCAGACCGCAAATGCATTACCGATTGTTTTCAACGGACTTCATGCCGGAAATCATACAGTAATATACAGTACTTCGGGATCGGCATGTATCGATACGGCATTTATTAATATTACTCAGCCACCATTGTTACAGGCGATCGCTACCTATTCTCCAATTCAATGTGCGGGAGGCAGTACGGCCGTGAACATTTCCGCTTCGGGAGGAGTGCCACCTTATACAGGTACAGGAGTGTTCAATTATTCTGCAGGTTTTCATTCGAATATTGTGACAGATTCAAATGGTTGTTCAAAAACAGTCAATCTTAATCTCACTGCTCCGGCACCATTGATTAGTTCGATCAGTTCATTGTGTACAGAATTGTTTCCGGGGAATAGCATTACGCTGACTGCTAATATTTCCGGAGGCACTCCACCTTATTCCATACAATGGAGAAATGGTGGAAATCCCTATGGCAACAATGGTACAACACAAAGTATAACCGATACGGGTATGTATTCTATCGATGTATTAGATTCACTGGGATGTTTTCACTCATCACTATTACACATCGGTCCGGCTGTTTCACCGTTAAATGGAACATACTACATTCCTGCGGGAAACGGATGTAATTCTTTTTCTTCACTATCAGCTGCATTTAATTTGCTGAATAATTATGGTATGAATGGTCCGGTCACATTTAATGTTGCAGCCGGATACCTTGAGAGTTTATCAGGACCATTGGTACTTGATATGTGCGCACTTTCGAATGCTTTAAAACCTTCAGCGGCAAATCCACTCATCATTCAGAAAAGCGGTGTGGGTATTAATCCAAAACTGGGTGCATATGTGGGAACCGGATCGACAGATGCATTCTTAAAAATTGTTGGTACCGATTATGTAACGATAGACGGATTGGACCTTGAAGAATCGGGTAACAACGGAACGAATACGAATGCGATGGAGTGGGGGTATGCATTATTAAAATGCAGCGGGACAGATGGAGCGAATTATAATACAATTAAGAATTGTACGATAATTATGTCTCAGTTTGATACATTAATCGCGGGATTATATACAGGAAATCACGGACCGTATTCAACTACATCTATTTCTTATTCCGGAACCACCGGAAATTATGCCGCTATAAATTTATTTAGGAATGGCAATAACACTTTTCAATCGAATACTTTGCAAAGCGTATATGATGGAATTTCGCTTAACGGAGCATCCGGAACCTCAGGATCTGTGCAGCTTTCCGACTCCGGGAATGTGGTAACGGGCAATAACATTACTTCGATGGGAGTTGGAACACGGGCGGCGAGCGGAATAATCGGTAACAATCAGATTAAAATATCCATACGCTCCAACATTATCAGCAGTGATAATAATTCAACGGGAACAGTCAACGGAATTAAACTGGTATCGGGAGCCTATGCAAATGTAAAGCAGAATGTTGTTACGGTTCAGTCGTTTTCTACAACAGTTGCACTTAGCGGTATTTCTTGTGTGTATACTTCTCCAGTAATTGCAGGAAATACGGCTAATCTTGACAGTAATTCAGTTGTGAATTGTTCCGCCGGTTCGGCTACAACGGGAACGTTTACCGGAATTTCCGCGAATGTATCGGGAACAGGGAATACGGTTACAATGAATAACAATACGATTGCAGGAAATTCGCTTGCCGGTTCGGGTGCATTTAATGGAATATTAAATTCATCTTCAACTTCAGCGCTTTCTATAAACAGCAATAGTTTATACACGAACTCGAAAAACGGAACACTTGTTTTTAATCTGATCAATGCCGGTAATCCCGCCAGTGCCAACATTAACAGCAATTCCGTCTCGAGTAATTTTATGGCCGGAGGTTCTGCAATAAATACAATGACCTGTATTGCTGCCGGAGGCGGAACTTATACGGCGAGCAGCAATGTTATTTATAATAACGGATTTTCGTCACTTACGAATAGCGGTTTTGTTTCAAGTCTTTATGGAATTGCAACAACCGTCGGTTCGTTAAACGAGACAATTACGAATAACCTCATTAAGACATTGACCATGTCTTCTGCAAGCGGATCTCAAACTATCCGCGGGATATATTGCAATACTTCGGCTTCAAGTGTAAGAAATATTTATTCGAATACACTTGACAGCATTATCGCATTTGGAAATGTGAATGTGAATAGTACCGCAATTTATAGTGGTACCGGGAATACGGCGAATATTTATAAAAACAGAATTTCGGCTCTGACATCGGGTGGTCAGGGCGGTTCGTTTAAAGGCATTTATACAGATAATACTTCCACTTCGAATGTATATAACAATCTGATTGGTATAGACTGTGGTGTAACGAATCTTTCTTCAAGCATTGCATTAGCCGGAATACAAACGAATGCAGGAGATTTCGCGAATATTTATTTCAATACCATTCGACTGGCGGGATCGAGCACGAATGTGAATCAGAGTTTCGGATCAGCCGGTATTCATGTGAATTTAGCAGTGGCCCTTCAGCCTTTTGTTGATATTCGAAACAATATTGTCGTTAATTTATCCACTCCGGGAACTGTATCAGGAGTAAGTTCCGCTCTGCGTTCTACTTCTACTTCACTCGTGAATTTTTCGAGTACTTGTGATAGAAATTTGTATTATGCAGGAAGCCCTTCCGCAAGCCATCCGATTTATTACAACGGAACTACAGCATACCAGACGCTTACAACTTTTAAGAATTTTGTCGGAAGCATACGCGAAGCAAACAGTAAAACAGAAAATGTTGCATTCCAAAGCACTTCTGCCGCTTCTTCAGATTTTCTTAAAGTGAATACGGTAACGCAAACCTTTGTTGAAAGCGGCGCATTGCCTGTTACATCACCTGCGATAACTACAGATTACTTTGGAACAACACGAAATGCCCTAAATCCCGATATCGGAGCGCATGAAGGGAATTTTCTTTCAATGGTACCTGTCATTTCCTCAGTACTGGCTTCTCCATCTAACAGTCAATGTAATCCTGGTAGTCATAATGTAAATGCCGTAGTTGTATCTAATGGTTCAGCGCTGTCTTCCGTACTATTGAACTTCTATTTCAATGGAGTTGCCGGTCCCGGCTCTCCCGTTGTGATGACGAATTCTTCCGGTAATAATTGGGTTGGAACTATTCCGCAAGGAGGAAGCGCATTAGTAACCTGGAATGTTGTAGCAACAAATGCAGGTGGTTCGACTATTCTTGAGGGAACAAGCTACCAGGACAATTATTTTTTAACGGCATCAGCTGCTGTAACCGGCCCTTCTGTTTCCTGCCAGGGAAATGAATTTTCGCTGCAGTCCGATTTTTATGGCCCTACATTCGTAACTATTGGAACGGGTTCAATTGTGAACGGGTTTACAACTTATCCAACGCCATTCGGACAGAATAACGGATCGAATCATGAACAATATTTAATTCGTGCATCTGAACTGATTGCCGCCGGAATGCAGGGAGGATATATTACCGGTATGTCTTTCGAAATCTCACAGGATTATACGGGTGCCAATCTTCAGAATTATAAAGTCAGGATAGCACATACTGCCAATACGACGATGAGTTCCTTAATTACAACCGGATTTACTTTGGTGGATTCTGCAACAAGTTATAATCCGGGTGGTATTACAGGATTTAGTAACCGGGAATTTCTAACCGGATTTATATGGGATGGCATTTCAAATATTGTCGTTGATGTTAGTTTCTCAAACTGTACGGTTTGTAATGGAACATCAACCTGTACAACTACATTTACTACAAACGGATTAGTGAAACAGAGCAGTACTGCCTATGTATCGACAATAAATTATCGTGCAAATAACAATTGTACAATTAACTCTTTCGCGCCATCAACTGCGCCAACAACATACTCTCAGCGTCCGAATATTCGCTTTCATGCGATAGGAAATATCAATTCGTCTATCCCTTCAATTACCTGGACAGGCACTCCAGGAAATGGTCTTAATTCAAACACCGGAGACTCCGTTACCGCAGTTATTTTATCTACCGGAAACCAGACTTATACTGTAACCGGAACAGATGTTAATGGTTGCACTCTTATCGATGATCATGTTGTGTTTGCACCGCCTCGTCCGGCCACACCTGTTACAACAAATAGTACACAATGTGGTTTGGGTGTTCCCGGTGTTACGGCTACGACCGGAGTTCCCGGAGGAGTTCTCTCATGGTATCTGGTTCCTTCAGGCGGTATTGCTCTGCCCGGGGAGAATGGAAGTACTCTTACATCTTATTCTATAAATTCAACCACGAATTTTTATGCAGCGGTAACCGATATCAGTTCTTGCGTGAGTCTGCGGGCACCTGCAATTGCAACTGTTTATCAGCCCGACCCTGTAACTGCTACTAGTTCCGCTTCAGTAATTTGTATTAATGGCCCGCTTACACTTACTCCGCAGCAAACCGGGGCCAGTAATAATTACTTATATACCTGGAGTGCAAACCCTCCGTATGGCAGCGGTATCATGCAAGCCTTAAGCGGAGATCCGGTTGACGGAAGCGTAACTGTTACTCCAACAATAGCAGGAACATATATTTATACCGTAGTCGCAAATGATACTACTTTAGGATGTATTATTTCATCTACTGTTATTGTTGAAGTTCGTTTCCCTCCAACAATTGATAGTGTATTTGCCATAAATCCGGTTTCATGTTCCGGAGATGAGGTAACGCTTAATGCATATTCTTATGTTGTTTTTGACGGTGGTTCGCAGTCGCAACCAACAGGGTATTGCACTATAGCACCCGGAAGTAATTCGGATGAACAGATTTTCGGAGTGCAATTCGGCACTATGAATAATCTTAGCCAGGGCGAATTATGCACATCAAATTATACCGATTACACCGGAACAATTCCGGCCGTAGATGTTATCCCCGGACAGACCATTCCTTTGACAATTTATGAAGACGAATGTGATGGTCCAGGTTATTACCAAACCGGCATTGCTGTTTATATTGATTATAATCGTGATGCCGTATTTGATCCTGTTACAGAATTAGCATACACTACGAATGGGATACAAACTTCACCTTATACTGTTACTGCAAATATTACAATTCCAATGACAGTGAGCCACGGTGTAACGAGAATGAGAATATGTTGTGTTGAGCCGCAAGCAACCCCTCTTCCCTGTGATCCGTTTGATTATGGAGAAGTTGAAGATTATCTGGTGAACATTCTGTATGGATCTTTGCAGAATCCCGATTTATATTATACGTGGGAACCCGGCGCATTGGAGGGAGCAACTGTTGCTTTCAATCCGGTAAACGATACTACAATTGACAAGACATTTTATTATGTTGTAACGGTTGCAGACACTATTGCAGGATGTTCCACTATGGATTCCGTAAGTGTAACGTTGCACCGGCCTGTTTTAGTTGATGTCGCTGCATCTTCAAGTTTAGTTTGTTCGAATGACAGTGTGACTTTAACCGCTGCAACAAATCAGCAGGGATTGCAATATGTATGGATTGCTTACGGCGGACCAACACCCGGAATACCTGTTGATATGACAACACAGACAATCGTTGTCGCGCCTACGGCAGGAAGTTTAACTAATTACACTTACAAAGTCTTGGTAACCGATACGTCGACTAATTGTACTGTTGCTGATTCAGTAATCGTTACGGTTAATCCTCCATTGATTGTTTCTTCCACCGAACTGAATCCGCTTACCTGTCCGCTTGATTCAAACACTATCGAGGTCACTGCAACCGGAGGAACACCTCCGTATATTGGCACAGGAATTTTCGGAGCTTATGGCGGAACACATTCCTATACTGTTACGGATGCTGCAGGATGTTCATCAACGACTTCGGATATTACTGTGAAGAGTCCGTTGACGTTTACCCTTCCTGCCATTACTCAGCTTTGCGCCGAGAATCCGCCAACAATTACATTAACTGCTTCGGGCGGAACTCCTCCTTATAGCTTCTCCGGACAAACGACGAATCTGACTCCGGGAAATTATGCATACGTTGTAACCGACGCGAATAGCTGTACCGCATCAGCGGCGACGACTATTGAAATTGCGTCTTGCATTATTCCTGCCGTAACATCTGCCGACTCCGGTAAGGTTGACAGCAATATCGGAGCTGAGTTGACAAAAATTTACCTGGATCCGGATTCAATTGTTGATTCAACGGCTTATGTTGTTTCAGCCGGGAAAATTCTTGTCGAAATTATTGCAAACATTGGGAAGTACGACAGCTTACTCGCGCTGATTCAGACTCCGGCATACGGATTAACGGATCTTCTCCCGAATGGCGATTCAACATTAAAGATCACAGGTATGTGTCCGTTCCAGACATTACCGTTGCTGAATTCGCTTACAAACTGGATTCAATTTGTTCGCCCGTATTATGCGCCATTAAAAAGTTCGGCTGCAACGGGCATTGCGTATTCACTTGGTGACTCTGCCATATTCGGCGGAGGAGCACGAAATGCATTCGGAGTTGACGGAGAGAATGTAAAGATCGGTGTGCTGTCCGATAGCTATAACACATTGCCCGGTAATCCGGCTTATGTAGATGTTCTCAACGGCGATTTGCCCGGAACCGGAAATCCATACAACACGAAACCTGTACAGGTAGTTCAGGATTATCCCTATGGTCAGCAATCGGATGAAGGCCGCGCCATGTTGCAGATTGTTCATGATGTCGCGCCAAAATCTGAACTCGCTTTCAGGTCTGCTTTCATCAGTGAAGGTGATTTTGCTGATGGAATAATGCAATTGTATCAGCAGGGATGTGATTTAATTATTGACGATGTTACATTCATCACAACACCTTTTTACGAGGACGGAGTAGTGGCTCAGGCTGTTGATTTTGTAAAGAGCCAGGGTGTGTCTTATTTCTCTGCCGCGGGTAATTTCGGAAACAGGGCGTATGAAGGTGTATTCACTCCGGCCGCGCCTCCTGCAGGTTTCACCGGACAGGTACATAATTTTGGCGGTGGTGATATTGTTCAGAGTATTTCATTGGTTCCGGGTATCTATACGATAGTGTTGCAGTGGGAAGATTCTGTGTACTCGCTCGGACAGGCTCCCGGCGCGCTGAATGATCTTGATATTTACCTCATGAATAATGCGGGAACGGCAAGTTTATTCGGATTCAACAGGAATAATTTAACTGAAGATCCGATTGAAGTTTTACCGTTTATCGTAACCGGAAACGCGAATGCGAATATCATGATTCGCCGGGCCGCAGGAAATACGAATGTCAAATTCAAGTATATCGTATTCCGTGGTGATCTTACCATTAACGAACACATTGCGGGAACTTCAACAATTGTCGGACAGTGTAATGCAAG
Organism: uncultured Flavobacteriales bacterium; assembly: GCA_964486655.1. Lineage (GTDB taxonomy): Bacteria > Bacteroidota > Bacteroidia > AKYH767-A > 2013-40CM-41-45 > JADKIH01. Next base: position 4,555 of record CAZAON010000212.1, on the reverse strand, counting down.
CGGAGCAATGGCTGTCGGTGCAGCATTGTATTCGAATACTCCGGCGTTTGGTGTCGATCCGCCTACTGTCGCATCGTTTTCATCGGCTGGCGGAACAGCGGTAAATAATGTTGTTCGAAATAAGCCCGACTTCATCGGACCAAATGGCGTTAATACAACAGTGAATTTCGGGCACCTGAATATTGATGGTGATTTATTGCCGAATTTCTTCGGAACGTCTTGTGCTGCTCCACATGCGGGAGGTTCTGCCGCACTATTGGTTCAGGCGAAAAAGAAATATTACAACGGATCAATGAGTCCTGATAGTGTTAAGTTACTGATGAGTTCTACCTCAGTAGATATGGGTACACCGGGATTTGATTACAGCACCGGTTCAGGATTCATCCAGGCAGATGCCGCTTTAGGTTTAATCGCTTCTCCGAAACCTGTCCTCAATCAACTCATTTCCGATCCAAGTAAAATTCCGGGCACACAAACATTCACCGCGACATTAAAAGGAAAATATTTCAAACCAAATTCGAAAGTTTACCTGAGAAGAAATCAGCTGGTTACAACGTATGTTAATTCAACAACGCTTACGGCTAATATTCCGTTGTTCTCCGGTAATCCGCCTATCACTGTTTACAATCCGCCGATGACTCCTCAGGGCGATGGCGGATTCTCAAACGCCTTATTCTTCCTGCCAACGAATAAAAAAGTTGTTACTATTCTTGCCGATAATAAATCCAGATTTTACGGTGAGGATAATCCGGTGCTGACGGCGCAAATATTAGTTGACGGAATTCCATATCAGAACACCGCATATACCCTGGTAAGTCTCGGTCTCGACAGCATGACGATTACGACTCCGGCTACTACTGCCAGCATTGCAGGGCTGTACCTGATTCGTCCGCAATCACGTCAACTAAGTCCGTTGATTACAAAAGATGTTGCTTTGATGGAGTTATTCGATTATGTGTATACCGATGCCATACTCAGTGTAGTCAGGAAACCATTGCATATTGAAGCACGTGATACGGTCGTAAATTATGGCGATCCGATTAAGAACATCAAATTCAATTATGATTATGATGAGACATTTATTCCGGTCGGTGAACGTGCTGCTTTCAGAACGGCGATTACGAACATTCATGTGACAGGAATGGATACTGCAATTGCGATTATCAATGGAAGGGCGGTCGTAAACAATCAGACAATCACTTCAGCCGATCTTGAAGGATTGGGAATACTCGTAAGCGGACGGGCAGTAGTAAACGGTCGTGCGGTTGTGAATGGTGCAAACGGAACATTGGATTCTTCACGAGTTGTTGACGTTTCGCCGGGATCCATATTTAATTACCAGGTTGATCCGGAAAATGCAACTTTAGTAAATGGTCGCGCAGTAGTGAATGGCCGCGCGGTTGTAAATGGAAGAGCGGTAGTAAACGGTCGTGCAGTTGTAAACGGAAGAGCAGTAGTAAACGGCCGCGCTGTGGTTAATACAACTACGGTAAGCGACAGTACAAACGATAATAATATAGTAATCGTTGACGCTGCAGATGTAAGCGCACCTGCGAGTGATTCAATCAGTCTTTATACGATGAATGCCATTACTGGATTATATGCGGGAGCACACGATATCGTTCCGGCCGCATTCCTGTCGGAGAACTTCGATGTCACTTATGGATTGGGAACTCTTACTATTTTACCGAAGCCGGTAACAGTTACGGCTGATGATAAGACATATGGTTACCTGGCTCCGATGAATTTCACATCCACTATTGCCGGACTGCAATATCAGGATTCAGACAGTGTTGTGTTTGCCAATACTTCATATACAATCACAACACTTGGAAATGTGCCTGTGAATCCGGTTGGATTAGTAGCAGGAAATTATAAGATTGTTCCGGGCCACACTCTTGTATTACCGACAGACTATACACTTAGTAAAGTCAATGGTAACCTGAATATATTCCCGAGACTTGCATTTCATTCGAAGATGTATTTCGAAGGATATTATTCTATGAGCGGAATGATGGATAATTTCGGAACGGGAGGTAACATGTATCTGTCCGGACTTTCATCAAATCCGGATGACGTAGACTCTGTATTCATCAGCGCTGTGAATCCTGTTACGATGGCAGTCGCAGACAGGTCAGTCGGATTGTTACAGACAGATGGTACGATCAGTGTCGGACTAGGCGGTACAGTCGTTGCGGGAAATTCATATTATATAAAAGTGAATCACCGCAGCAGCATAGAAACGTGGAGTTCGTCTCCTGTCGTAATCAACGATGGAACTACCTATGAATTTGCAGATGCTTCGACAAAAGCATATGCAAGCAATATGGTTCAGACGAATGACGGATTGTACTGGGCATTCTACAGTGGTGATATTTCCGAATCGGGAATAGGAGTAGGGACGCAGGATGGCGTAATTGAATCGCAGGATTATGTTGACATGGAAAATGCGGTAGGTGCGATTCTGCTCGGATATGTATACGAAGATATTACCGGCGATGGTATCGTAGAATCGGGCGATTATATAATTATGGAGAATAATGTGTCGGCGTTGATATTTTCGCAACACCCTTGATATTGAAGGGTTAACTTTATATGTAATTGAATTAAACAAGGAAATTGAAACGTTGAAAAAGAAAAATTAGTATTCTATTAAATTGAAAGTAATGTTAAAAAAGTAATTAAAATTTCACTTCATTAAGCATAAAAGCCGTAATCAAATAGGCAAACAAATGTACCGAAAGCAAAAATTATTTTTATTAATCTTTATTGCACTCTCGCTTATTGGAACTGAATCGTGCAAGAAAGATGATAAAGTTGATAGTACTGATGATTTGGTTGGAGATTGGGAATTGGAAAAATTAATTATTGATGGAATAGATACAACAAATTCAGTTAAATCAGATTCGAATTGCTATGGTATTACGAGGTTTTATTTAAGTGAATTTGGAACAGGTAAAGTTCAACAGACACCATATTATTCAAATTATGGTTATACGTTTCATTGTCTTACTAATGGTGGATATTTATATACAGGGCAATTGATTTTTTATTGGTCAGATGGAAGCCCGAATATTGGTCCTTATTTATCAGATGAAAGATTATCGTGGGATATTGTTGAGATTTCAAAATCAAATTTAAAATTGAAAATTAACTATCATGGAATGCCGTGTGAATTAGCATATAAAAGGATGTGAAATTATGACAAAATTTATATCAAACATCTAAGAATTTAATTTTCGTAAAATCTTCTCCCGATAGCTATCAAGACTTAAATCTTCAATCTACAATCTTCAATTTTTTACCAGGTCTTTCAGCATCTCCAAATGCTCCATTTTCTTCTGTTTCCTTAGCCGTATCGCAGTTGGTGTAAAATATTTATGTGATTCGAAAAAACGAATCTGTAGTTTATTCCATTCGGCTTCATCTTTTACGACACCGAATTTTTTAAACTCGAGATAAACGTTATGAGAAATTGGGAAGAAGTCATCTCTGCCGAGATAATCGAGATCGGCATCGCACATGATCTGACTGAGTTTGTTTTTTGGTTCGTGAGGAATTTTAGTTGCACGAATGATTTCACAAACCTTATCGATAAAAGACTTTTCAAAACCATTGGAGGAAAGCAAATCGGTTGCTATCAGGCAGCTTTCTTCTTCATGCTCATGCCTTGTTTTAATGTACCCGCAATCATGAAATATGGCGGCAGTACGCAATGCATCCATGTCCTCACCGCTGACTTTTTCTTCAGTCGCAAGTAGCTCAGCCGCATGCAGTACATCCAGCGTATGTTCATAGTTATGATAGTCAAGATCCCGGGGTAGTTTTTCCTTTAACATTTTAAGGGCGCCCTGCTGAATCTCTTCTAAAAGCTTTTTTGAACTCATTGTCCAAATTTAAATTTAATTCTAATATATTTACCATCAACTTAAAAAACTCCGGAAAATTGTCTTTACCTGATTTCGATCCGGGTCGTATTGCCGGCATACTCAGGAACGTTGAGATCTTCAAAAACGTTCCCGAAGTTGTATTGACCGAACTTGCCCAAAAGGTTTTGGTAATACATGTGATGACCGATGAAACCATTATTAATCAGGGAGATCGGGGCAGCAGCATGTATGTCATTATCAGCGGAGCCGTAAAGGTTCATGATAAGGAGTTTACCATTGCTCAACTCGGAGAGGGTACCTTTTTTGGAGAATTTTCTTTGTTAGACGACGAACCACGATCTCTTTCTGTGTCTGCCGTCGAAGAGTCGGTGCTGGTCAATGTCCAGCAGACAGAGTTTTATGAGGTACTGAATAAGTATCCCGAGGTTACACGTGATATTATTAAGGTAATCCTGAAAAGGCTAAGGAACCAGAATCAGCAGATTATCAATCAGCTCCGCGAAAAGCAAAAGGAACTCGAGGAATTGGTTCGGATTCGTACCAGCGATCTTCGTCAGAAAAATGAAGATCTGGAGGTTACTCTGGCGGAACTGAAGAAAACACAGGACCAGTTAATTCAGCAGGAGAAGCTGGCATCGCTCGGTCAAATTACTGCCGGCATTGCA
>CAZAON010000211.1:0-1954 GCA_964486655.1 uncultured Flavobacteriales bacterium | reverse complement strand
TTTAAAAATTCCAAAAGTGCTCCTTTCAACAATGTTTTTTTATCAGCAGAGATCAATCCTGCCTGAACGGAACGGTTGATAGACTCACTTATCTCACTGTTGCTGATCATAAGTTCAATAGCCAGGTCTTTCATTTGCCATGGTAGCTTTTTAGCAGCAATTTTTAACAGAACTACAACATCCTGAGGACGCATTCCATTATGCTTCTTCATTCCTAATAAATTTTAAACAATATACGTATAATTCTCAATTCGCGATTCGCGAATCACGAATTAATGTTAGAAATAAGCACTAAAATTCTTAACCTAAATCAAACCTAATGCCTTGAAGATTTTGATCTTCAAGGCATTAGGTTTTTTGGCAGTCCCAACGGGACATACATTTTAAGTCGATTTATCAGTGAAATTGTAAATTATTAGACTTAAAATTTTAAAATTTAAGTTTAGAGGTTGATTTTCAACAATCAGTATTATGATTTCGTTACAGTTTTACTATATGCTTTTACATATAATTTGTAACAATTTTTGATTATTATATGTATTAGCATATAATTTCCTATTTTTGCCATAAATCGATGCAAAAGCATATAATGAAAACCTTAGCGCAATTTGTTAAAGAAAAACGAAAAGAAGCCAATCTTACGCAGGAGGAATTTGCAGAGCGTGCCGGAGTGGCATTAACTGTAATCAGAAAAATCGAACAGGGAAAAGAAAACTTAAATCTCGAAAAAGTAAATCGTGTCCTAAAGATGTTTGGCCATTTATTGGTTCCAATAAGCAGAAAGGAGTTATTAAAGAAAGAACAAAACAAATGAGAAGAGCAGAAATATATTATAAGGATTCTCTTGCCGGATTACTTACAGAGACTGATGAAGGTCAATATCACTTTCAATACGATAAAGAATACATAACCAAATATCCTGATCGCTTCATTACTTTTTCAATGCCTGTGACCGAAAATCTTTATAGCGATAATAGATTGTTTCCATTTTTCGAAGGACTGATTCCTGAAGGATGGCTGCTCGATATTGCATCAAAGAATTGGAAAATAAATCCGAATGACCGTATGGGACTATTATTAGCTTGTTGTCAAAATTGTATCGGTGCTGTTAGTGTAAAACCAATCATTGAAGAAAATGAATAAGTGTTTGTATTGTTATGAAGAATTAGAAAAAAGTCATGAAAGTGATTTTCATGAACGATGCAGCCTGGAATTTTTCGGAACAAAAACTGCGCCTCTGCTTTTATACTCATTGGATCAGATGACGGAATTAGCAAAAAAAGTAGTTGAGAGAAGTGTAGCAGTGCCGGGCGTTCAGCCTAAATTATCACTTACATTAGTAAATAATGCAATAGCTGATGGCAATAGAGGCAGATTAACAGTTGTTGGAGCATTGGGCGGTAATTACATTTTTAAACCGCCATCTGAAAATTTTCCGGAAATGCCGCAAAACGAACATGTGACAATGCGAATTGCAGAAGCCTTTGGAATAAAGACGGTAAAATCAAGTCTGATCCGTTTACAATCAGGCGAGCTTTCATATATCACCAAACGAATTGATCGTACAGAAGCAGGTGAAAAAATTCATATGCTTGATATGTTTCAAATTTTAGAAGCATTTGACAAATACAAAAGTTCGATGGAGAAAGTTGGTAAGGCAATAGGCCAATATTCCGATGACACACTGTTAGATCAATTGTACTTTTTCGAATTAAGTGTATTTTGTTTTCTGACAGGAAATAATGATATGCACCTTAAAAATTTTTCGATGATAAATTACGGGAATAAATGGGTGTTCGCTCCGGCTTATGATTTGTTGAATGTTTCAATTGTAAATCCTGGGGATAGAGAAGAACTAGCATTAACACTGGAGGGCAAAAAGAAAAAACTAAAAAGGGCTAACTTTGAACATTTAGGGAAAGTCCTTGATCTAAATGAAAAACAGATTGAAGGT
>CAZAON010000210.1:0-8020 GCA_964486655.1 uncultured Flavobacteriales bacterium | reverse complement strand
ACAAACCCGCATTTTTATATTGGAATATTATTAGGAGCCGCTACATGGCTTTTACTACATAAAAAAAAATAATAGACATCCTTATTAATTCAGCTAAAAAACACTTAACCCATGACAAAAGAAGAAAAAGTAATTTATATGACGAAAGCCTGTAATATTTGCAGGATTAATTTTAATGAAGAGCTTACAGATTTGATTGTATCACTGTATGAGTTGATACTTGAAAAGGGTGGCGAAACAGATTTACATTCTATTGCAAAAGTACAAGTTGAATGTAAAAATCGGGCTGATATTAAGAGTCGTGAGAACTTATTGGATAAAGTTTCAAAAGAAGTTTAATAACACTGACCATGAAAAAACTGTTCTGGAAAATACCTTTTTACAAATCACCGTGGTGGTTTAAGAAATTTGTTGCTAAGCTTCTTTTGCATTGCTTCAAGGGATTGGGAAAGCACTGGCAAAACGATATCGTATTATACACTAAGATTACAGCAATGATTGAGGAACTTGAATTATGGATTAAGACAGATGGCAGGCCAACGACTTCCAATATTAATTATTATTTGAATACTCACTGATGCTACTCACATACTCCAACATTCGCTTCCCTTCATTAATAAAAAATGGAATTAAGATTCATACCATTCGCATCGATGCAGGCAATCGGTGGAAGCCGGGAATGAAGATTGATCACTGGATGCATAATCCGAGAAATGTTTCCAAGAATCCTTATCCGTTTATGCCGGGAGTACACCGGCTAATAAGTAAACAGGAAATAGAAATTTCGAAAGAGTTGAATATGGTTCAGGTTGATGGGCGGTTTTTGACGGATAAGGAGATCGAAGAGCTTGCTTATAATGATGGATTGACTAATCGAAAGGTTTTCTTTAAATGGTTGAGGAACCTTTTAGTGGATATATACTGCATTGGACTGATAAAAAATATTAATTATGAAATTACGACCGATTTTTTTTCAAAACGGAGCTTACACAAATAATGTATTAGCGGCTATTAAATCTTACTATTGGTCGCAATGGGAAAAACCAAAAAGATATTTGTTTAAGGGTTTTGGCTTAACAATTTGGAAATGGAGCGGAGTATTTATTCCATGCTGGCATATCTGGTTTGGGAATATGCGGTACATCGGTTACGATATTTTTCATAACGGAGTGGGCTTTTCGATTCACTTTCCTCCTGTAATTATTATTGAAATATGTGTGTCAGGAAAAATTGGATGGTGGTATAAAAAAGGGATTGTAAGACTAAGAGTTTATAAATGGGAGTGGTGTTATTAATAGCCGATAACGGCAAACTCAAATTGAACATGAATACTTGTAAAGAATACGAAGACCTGCATCCGAATTGGAAAGAGCAAATTGAGGGGCTTATCCGAAAAATGAAAGGTAAAAGCAACATAGCCGATGTTACTATTGAGAAAAGCGAATTGAAAAGTTATGATTTCAAAGTAACGGTGTGTAAGTTCAACAGCGTGAAAGGTTGGGCAACAATCGGCTATTTGCGTAACGACATTTTCAGGGGTGGAATATGGAGATTGACTTATAAGCCCCGAATTACCAAAGGTGAAAAATCGGATGCAGGACGAACAGGAGCATACAGCTAGCATTCGACTGATAAAAAATATTAATTGTTAAAATATAATCATGAAATCAGGAATAGAATTAATTGCGCAAGAACGAAAGGAACAGATTGAGAAACATGGAAGATCAATTGAAAAGGATGTTTTACAAAACAAGTGTGGAGAATTGGCTAAAGGCGCTATTGCATTAATATGCGATCATGGAGAAGGTGATATTTCTAAATTACCATTTCACTGGTCGGATGAAATTTGCAGACATATGATTAATAAACCTTATAAGGAAAGACTTGTAATTGCAGGGGCTTTAATAGCCGCGGAAATTGATCGGATACAGAACAGTTAATCATGTCCTTTATCAGGCTCGAATGCAGGGTTACATTTGACCAACCTCAAAGAAAAACCCTAAAACGAAATTCCATGAAAAAACTATTGCTATTGATGTTTGGCTTGCTGATTTATGCATGTGAGCCTGTACTTGCTCAGACACCATTGAGAGATACGATTATTTCCACTGACAGATTCCTGGGCAGAAGGAATGCCGTGAACCAGCAGTTTACGCAGGATGCCGTGAGAGAGAGAATCACCCATAAGAAGACTATTTGTTTCAGGATTTCCGGGGCTGATAGCGCGACAGTGGAGATGACAAAAATCTTTAGCGATGTGAGACCGGACACTGTTACTTATACATTGGCGAAGACGGCTGCAACCGGCGTTTGGACATTGACTACTCCGTATAACACGAACTTCACTGCAGGAAAGACTTCGATAACCTTCAGTTCGGGCCAGGCAACCGGGAAGTTTTATTTTTCGACGACTAATACCAGTACCAGTGTCATAACCATCTATTGTTATTTGCAGGCTACTGATGCATTGACGAATACGGCATTTACGACCAATGGGACGTTTATGTATGTAGATATATTCGATTAAAGCTTACTGAAGATTTCCATTAAGATCCCGTTCGCCTGCCAGGCGGACGGGATTTTTTGTGTCCGGACCCGAGTAAATGGCTGCTGCTCCCTTCCTGTTCCTACGGTTCCTACAAACGGGCTGTTTGTGGGCGAAAATTCAAAAGGCCGTTTTTTGAAGAATTTAAAATCATTGAAGAAGAAAAAGAAAAAATTTCGTTCGGATTGGGAAAACGTGAAAAAGTGCTCCTACTGCCCCTACGGTTCCTACAGAGATGTAAGTATTTAATATATATATAGTTATAAAATAATAAAGTGTAGGAACATGTAGGAGCAGTAGGAGCGTGTAGGAGCGTAGTAGCGTAGGAACACAAAAACATGGTTGGCCGGGGATATTTTTCGTTTTTTTTTTGCCCCCAAGAGACCGATGCAGTAAGGAGCACTAAGCTGGGTGTCCTTTGTGCTATTTATGCGTTCAGGTAGATTTGATATTGAGATGTGTGTTTATTGACAACCTGATTGTCTGCCCTGGCAGATAACAGGTTGTTAATTGTTGGGCTGATAAACGGATTGAGAAATGGGAAATAATTCCAGACAGAATTTTATATTTGAATCCGCTGCATGTCGAAATTCAGGATGACTGTTGATGTGCCGGTTCGTCCGCACGTTAAGCAGTATTTAAAGCAGAACATTTTTTTTAAGAGTAAAGAGTTCATTCTTACCTCTACCAGCGTTGTCGGCTCATTTTTGTTGGAAATGATAGAACCCAAGGGCAAGGGCATGCCGCCGTTACGATATAACGATGACAAATTCATTACCATACAACTAACTTACGATTACAATTACATTGTAAAGCCATACCTGTCGCATGCAAGGGCGCGAAAGTTTAACCTGTTTGTCGATCGAAAAATAAAGGAAGAGATGTATGTCTTTATTGATACGCTTCGCAGTTATGGAGTAAAGAATATTAATGAGTCTATTGAGGCGTTCAGAATAAAGTATGACTTCAAGGAAGAAGATATGGCGTTCGAAAAATTAAAAAGAGCTTATTTACGCTACCGTAAAAGGCTGGAAAGCCGCGAAAATAAAGCGGCTTAGGAACTTGTATTAAATTTGTCACTAACACTATAAACGATGTTCACGAGTAATTTTACAAAACCGAAGTGCCAGAATGTAGGAAGCATTCGTGATTTTAAATTTGTGCCCGTATCATTCGTATCTGATATGGTAATCAATGAACTTGATGGTATACTTTTAGAGATAAATTTATCAGTAGGGTTGGAGTGGTTAACGGGTTATTCTACTATAGAGAAACGAATCGTTGACGAATCGTCGGAAGACACTGATAACGGTACGATTTTTAAACCGGTGTTCGCCGGATTTTTTCCCGGATATAATTATTTGATCGAAAAGCTTTTCACGCACATGGCTTCGGGCCGATTCATACTTGATATCATTGACAACAATGGTGAGCGCTATGTATTGGGCAGGGTAGAAAACGGTATGAATTTCTCCTGGAAACATTCGACCGGCACAGCTCCCAAATCGCTGCAGGGATATTCTTTTCGCTTTTACCAGGACTCGCAATATCCGAAGCTTCGATACAATGAAGGTGTCGCAGTGCCATTTCCTGATGTCCTTTAAATAGGGGTTTCGATGCGATAGTTTTGACATTGCAAGGAATGTAATGTCTTTACGTAAACGGAAAATAGCATTATCAGAAGTATTTACAAGCGCATGGCTGATGCCAAGTCAGTATGCGCAAGGTTATTTTCCACAGGTTGTTGCATGGATGAACGGCGTAACTGCCGAAGAAGATGATAATGACATTGTATATGCATCCGGATACACTTTACCCGGTCCGAAAAGTACAAACATCAACGTTTATCATATAAGTGAATTTGGTGAAGCGGCTCCTCCGGAAGACGCTCCGAAGAATTCTGTTGCCGTTATTTCATTGAAGGGAATAATGACGAAATATGATCAGTGGTGCGGTGGAGCAGGTACAGAAACGAAAGCGGATCAGCTGAGACGCTGTTATGCAAATCCGAATATTGTTGCTATTGTATTCGACATTGACAGCGGTGGCGGACAGGCTGCAGAATCATTAATGAAAGTTGCAAAGAATGGTCCGAAGCCTGTTGTGTCAAGCGTGAACGGCTATTGCTGCAGTGGAGCACAATGGTTTGTATCGAATACCAATGAAGTATTTGTTACAGGTAAAATGTCGGTGCTTGGAAGTATTGGCGCATACATTGAAATCGCAGACTTTACAAAATACTACGAGGAAAAGGGCATTAAGCTTACTCGTACTTATGCACCCCAGTCTACTGAAAAAAATCTTTCGTACGAATCCTTTCTTAAGGGAGATGATAAACCGCTGAAGGCAGAGCTTAAGCAGTTCGTTGAAATTTTTATTAATGATATGAAAGAAAATCGGCCGGGAATGAAGGACGATGGACATGTTTTTAAAGGGAAGACTTATTTAAGTGAGGAAGCGGTTTCGATTGGCCTCGCTGATAAAATCGGTGATTTGAACGATGCCATTGTTCGTGCATACGAATTGGCCAACGTTGATCCGAATACAAAAACCAACAATTCAAAAAATCAAAATACCATGAGTGAATTTTCAAAGTTAGCTGCACTGAAAGGTGTGAAGGCAGAAGAAGTAACAGCGGAGCAGATTGAAATCGCTAATGCTGAATTGGTGATGGAAGGCATCAACACAGTGCAGATCGTCACTAAAGCTGATTTGCAAAAGGCTGCAGCTGAAAAGCAGACTGCTGACCAGGCGACTGCTGATTTGCAGAAGAAAGTAGAAACGCTAACGGCTCGTGTTGCGGAGTTGGAAAAAGAGGATGGCGCCGATGCGGTAAACAGCAAGAAAGAGAAGGATGATATTACGGAGGATCCTGCGGTGGCTGCGAAGAAGAAAATGGATGCGCTTCCGCACAATAAAATGGCGGATGCAACAATCGGCTAAAAATTAATTTAAAAGTTAACCTTAAAATACCACTATACAATGGCAGAAGTAGAAATTGATATTGAAGATATCGTTACCGAGTGGGGCGAGTATTACGTGAACCAGAGTCAGAATATGAGTCGCTTGAAAAAGAAGCTGTATCAGGGAACTGAGACAGATCAATATTTCAAGCTGCAAATTGTCACCGATACGGTTGACAATAATGCATACGCTGAGATGGCCGAAGTTCTCCAGGCGTATCAGGATGCGTTCACTCCTAAGGGTGACATGACATTCAAGCCTGTAAGCATTAAGCTTTTCCCAATGAAAATTGACTGGGAGAAAAATCCGACTGCACTCTGGAAATCATGGTTAGGATTTCTTGCAGGAGATGGAATTGATCGTGCTGAATGGCCGTTCATTCGTTACATCATCGAACAGCATTTAATTGCCCGTCGTGATGAGGACAAGGAAGTGAAGGCAATTTTCAAAGGTGAATTTTCTGCACCGGTTGCCGGCACTGCAGGAGCTGCTGAAGATGCGATGGATGGAATTCGCACAATTGTACGTGGATGGAACACTGATGGCCGTTCAAATGCAATTGCCACAGGAGCTTTTGAGTCGGATCCTGTTGATTTCGTGACTCAGCTTGAAGAGTTTGTCGCGCAAATTCCGTTGAATGTTCGCCGGAATTTAAAGAACATCTTCATTGATGCCGATATGATGTCTCGTTACCGTTCAGGTAAGCGTAGCAAGTATAATCAGAACTGGGCGCAGGCTTCTGATCTGGAAACGATCGAGGATCAGCAGAACATTCGCGTAACCGGTCTTCCGTCTATGGAGGGAAGTGAAATGATATTCACGTCTCTTCCTGATCTGATGGTACGCCGTCAAAATCGCGCGAAGAACATCAACACATTCAAAGTTGAGAGCGCGAAACGTGCTGTTTCGATTTACACCGACTGGTTTGAAGGAATTGGATTCCTGGTTCCGGAACTGTTGTATCACAACGATCGCGATTTAGCATAATCGCTTTAAGATAATAATCGGAGAGGCCGGCAACGGCTTCTCCTTATTCGAAAAACAAAAAAACTCAAATACAAATGGCAGACGAAAAAACAGCCGAACAATTGGCAGCGGAGAATGCGAATCTCGCTAAGGAGAACGAAGCGTTGAAGGCAAGAGTTGCGAGCAACAAGAATACCATTAACGATTTAAAGGAGAAACTTAAGTCGGATAATGCGAAGGTTGCGCAGAAGCTTTCCATTGTGAAAGATGAAGAAGGAAACAGCTATAAGCTTTTGTCGAAGCGATTCAAGTACGACAAGAAGGAATATACGCTTGAGCAGCTGATGGCACAACCTAAGCTTGTAGGTGAACTTGCCAAGAAGAAGCTTGGAATATTGGTTGCTGAGAAGGATTAATTCTTTAAGGCGAATAGTGGTTAATTAATTAGTTCATTCAAAAAACTTAATATAAAATGTGTTTATTAGACGATATCACGTGGGATGCTTGCGCTAAGAATCCCGGAGGAATGTACGACGAATCGTATTTCGGCGAAATTGCCGATGTAGAGACATGGCCCGTAGTTGACGATACGCCAGCTGCGTTTGGTGATGATGTCGTAACTACCGGAGACATTGAAATGTTAACCGGTAAGCGTATGTACAAGCTGTATACGACTCAGGATACATCTGAAGTAGTTGATACGTTGGTGGGTGAAGTAGACGGCAAGAGCTGGGAAACTACATACGACTGTTTCACACCGGGAACGCATAAAGAAGTATTGGCTATTGCCGCAACATTTGCGAATGGAAACTGGTTCTTTGTTCCGAGAGAGCGTGGTGGAAATTTCAGGATAGTTGGCGGACCTGGTCGACCGGCTAAGCTAGTTGAAGGATCTATTCGTACAGCGAAAGACGCGAAGGGACGTAAAGGATTTATGTTCAAGGTTATGGTTTTCGGGCCAACACCGGCACCAATTTATACAAGCGGAACAATTCCTTTGGTATAATAATCCAGTTCCCTTAGCAGAAAATCAATTTTAGTAATAACAATTTAACTCATATTAACATGGCTGAAGTAAAAGCAGAAGTAAAACAAAAAGAAGCACCAAAACTTTCGTCAGATTTGGAAGGAAAATATAAGTTTTTAAGGCTGAATGCGCCCGGTGAATTTATTTTTAAAGGGGATAAGTATGACCTGACGAAAATGAGTTCGAAAGTTGCGGAGAAACTTGTAGCTGCGGGTTGTCCGTATCTGGAAGCAATAGCTCCAGCTGCCAAGAGCACAGAAACAAAGTCAACTGAAACTTCGGCTACAGAATCTAATAAATTAGATGCTAAGGCCGATGCAAAATCAACTAAGCCTGCATAATTAGTTTTTGTTTCCATTTTCTCGAAAGGAATGTCAGAAATGACGTTCCTTTTTTTATTTTTACCCCGCTAACAATTTGTGACGGACCTCTTCAGGCATACGCCCGGAGAGTAGGTGAAAGTCCTATATAATGAGGTTCGTCCCCATTGTTAGCCCACCGGGTGTTTTTTATGTCAG